>JBJTXX010000047.1:0-10832 GCA_046082485.1 Actinomycetota bacterium | reverse complement strand
GGGTCCGGTGCACGTGTTCGACGGCCCGCTCCCCCATCTCGAACCCGACGATCCGCACGCTCGTGTGGCCGAGGTGAGCGCCACCGACCCGGTGGCCATCGTGTGGACGGGCGGCACAACCGGCCTGCCGAAGGGCGCGTGGTTCGACCACGAGTGTCTGCGTGCCATGACCCTCGGGGCAGCACCGCTGAGCGCACACGGCGATCGACGCCTCTCACCCCTGCCGTTCGCACACGTGGGCTTCATGACCCGAGCGTGGGACGAATGGTCGCACCGCATCACCACTGTCATCGCCCCCACGCCGTGGACCGCGGCGAGCACGCTCGACATCATCGGCAGCGAGGCGGTGACCGTGTGCCAGGGCGTGCCCACGCAGTACCGAATGATGTTCGACGCCCCGTCGTTCGAGCAGACCGACGTGTCGCACCTTCGCATCGCTGGCATCGGCGCGGCGCGCATTCCTCCCGAACTCGTGCGCGAGATGCGTCACCGGCTGGGCTGCCCTGTGGTGGTTCGGTACGCGAGCACCGAGGGGTGCGTCATCGCCGGCACGCGGCTCGACGACCCCGACGACGTGGTGTGCACCACGGTGGGACGCCCGAACGGTGGCGTCGAGGTGAAGGTGATCGACGAGGCTGGGCAGCCGGTGGCCGAGGGCGACGTCGGCACCGTGTGCGTGAGCACCAGGGCGATGATGCGCGGCTACTGGAACGAGCCCGAGCGCACGGCGGAGGCCATCGATTCCAAGGGGTGGCTGCACACCGGCGACCTCGGCTGGTTCGGCGCCGACGGCAATCTCCGGCTCTCCGGCCGCCACACCGAGATGTACATCCGAGGCGGCTACAACGTGTACCCCATCGAGGTCGAGAACTGCCTCGGCGAACATCCGGGTGTAGCCGCCGCCGCCGTGCTCGGCACCGAGGTGGCCGACCGGTTGGGTGAGATCGGCGTCCTGTTCGCCGTGGCCCGTCCGGGTCACGAACTCACACTCGCCGAGGTGCGGGCGTTCGTGAAGGAACGCCTCGCCGATTACAAGGCGCCCGACGCGCTGGTGGTGGTGCCCGAACTACCGCTCACCAGTCTGGGCAAGGTCGACAAGAAGGCGCTCGTGGAACGGGCCCAACAGGAGGCTGCGCAATGGTCGCGATAGACACCGCCGGGAAGACCCTGTGGCAACTCGTCGAGGAACGGGCAGCCGCCACACCCCACACGCGTATGGCGCGCGACGAGGCAGGTCGCACGCTCACCTTCGGCGAGTACCACCAGTCGTGCCTGCGGGTGGCGGCGGGCTTCCATGCCCTCGGCGTGCATGAGGGCTCGAACCTGTCGTGGGTGCTGCCGTCGCGCTTCGAGTCGTTGGTGCTGGCTGGCGCGCTCGCCCGCCTCGGCGTGGTGCAGAACCCGATCCTGCCCATCTACCGTCACCGCGAGGTGGGCTTCATCACCCGCCAGAGTTCGTGTTCGATGCTCGTGGTGCCCGGCACGTTCCGCGGCTTCCACTACCCCGACATGGCCGCCGAGGCGCTGCAGGGACTCGACGCCAGCGTGGTGGTGGCCGACCCCGACCTGCCGAGCGGCGACCCTGAGTCGCTCCCGCCGTACCGCGCCGCGCTCGACGAACTGCGCTGGCTGTTCTACTCGTCGGGCACCACCGCCGATCCGAAGGGTGCGAAGCACACCGACCGCACCATCTCGGCGGCGAACGACGGCATGCAATGGTCGATGCAGGTGACCGATGCCGACCGCGCGGCAGTGGTGTTCCCGATCACCCATGTGGGTGGCCTGGTGTGGCTGTTCAACACCCTGCAGACCGGCGTCGAACTGCTGATGGTCGAGACGTTCAACCCGGCCGAGACGCCGCGCTGGTTGGGTCGCAACGGCTGCACGTGCGCGGGCGCCGGCACGGTGTTCTGGATGACGTACCTCAATGCCCAGCGGCAGTTGCCGGCGGGTGAGCAACTGCTGCCCGACGTGCGCATCTTCAACGGTGGCGGGGCTCCGAAGCCGGTCACGCTCCACGCCGAGATGATGGAGGCGTTCGGCGCTCCGCTCATTGGCGGGTGGGGCCTCACCGAGAGTCCCATCAACACCATGGTCCACGTCGACGACGCCGATGAGAAGAAGGCCACCACCGATGGACGGCCGTGCCCGGGCGTGCAGTTGCGCGTGGTGATGGACGGCCGCGATTGCGGCCCCGGCGAGGAGGGCGAGTTGCGGGTGAAGGGCCCGCAGGTGTGCTCGGGCTACCTCGACTCGTCACTCGACGCCGAGGCGTTCGACGACGACGGCTGGTTCCGCACGGGCGACCTCGGCGTGGTCGACGCCGAGGGCTTCGTGTCGATCACCGGCCGCCTGAAGGACATCATCATTCGCAAGGGCGAGAACATCTCGGCCAAGGAGATCGAAGACCTGCTGTTCGCACACCCGAAGATCGCCGACGTGGCGGTCATCGGTCTGCCCGACGCCGTGAGCGGCGAGCGGGCGTGCGCCGTGGTGGTCACCAAGGGCGACGATTGCATCACGCTCGACGAGATGCGCGACCATCTGGTGGGCGCACGGCTCTCGATGCACAAGGTGCCCGAGCAGCTCGAGTTCATCGAGATTCTCCCGCGTAATCCCACCGGGAAGGTGCTCAAGAAAGACCTACGGCTCCAATTCGGAGGAACACAGTGAACAGGTTCAACGGATCACGCGTCATCGTCACCGGCGCCGGCTCGGGCATCGGCCGAGCCACCGCCCAGCGGTTCGCCGCCGAGGGCGCGCAGGTGGCATGTCTCGAACTGCGCGGTCACGACGAGACCGCCGAGTCGATCGGCGATGCCGCCATCGCGCTCGACTGCAACGTGGCCGACGGTGACGCCGTCGAGGCCGTGGTGGCCGAGGTGGTCAGTCGCCTCGGTGGGCTCGAAGTGGTGTGCAACATCGCCGGTATCGGCCACTTCCGCCACAGCCACGAGGAGACCCCTGCCGACTTCGACCGCATCGTCGGCGTGAACCTCAACGGCACGTTCCACCTGTGCCGCTACGCCCTCCCCCATCTGCTCGCAGGTGGTGGCGGTGTGATCGTCAACACGGCATCGACCGCCGGCATGATCGGTCAGCCGTGGAGCGCCGCCTACTGCGCCAGCAAGGGCGGTGTGGTGATGCTCACAAAGTCGCTCGCCTACGAGTACCGCGGCAAGAGCATCCGCGTGAACGCCATCTCGCCAGGTGGAACGAAGACCAACATCCTCTCGTCGTTCTCGACCTACCCCGAGGGTGCCGACCTGCGTCAACTCGTGAAGGTGATGAGCCCGATGGAGATGGCCGAGCCCGAGGAGATCGCCGCGCTGTTCGCGTTCATCGCCTCACCAGAGGCCCGGTACATGACGGGTGCGATCGTTGCCATGGACGGCGGCATCACCTCCTGAGCACCGCGCTCAGCCCTTCCATCTGACGCGTCGTCAGATACTGTGACGCCCGTATGGATCTGCGGTACGCCGACGAGGAGAACGAGTTCCGCGACCAGTTGCGGCGGTGGTTGGCAGAGGTGCTGCCGCATGTACCGCCGGAGCCGCACGTGCACGACTGGGCGGCGCGGCGCGTGTGGGACACGGCATGGCAGCGCATGCTGCACGAGGCCGGCTACGCCGGCATCAACTGGCCGAAGGAGTTCGGCGGCCGTGGCGCCACTCCCACCGAGCACCTCATCTTCCTCGAGGAGACCGAGCGGGCGCGCGCCCCGTACGTGGGCATGAACTTCGTGGGCCTGCTGCACGCCGGCCCCACGCTGGTGGTGGAGGCAAGCGCCGAGCAGAAGGCGACACACCTGCCCCCCATCCTGCGCGGCGACCATGTGTGGTGCCAGGGCTTCTCCGAGCCCTCCGCTGGCAGCGACCTCGCCGCGTTGCGCACGCGTGCCATCCGCGACGGTGACGACTACGTGCTGAGCGGCCAGAAGATCTGGACCTCGTTCGCCCACGTGGCCGACTATTGCGAGATCCTCGTGCGCACCGACACCGAGGTGCCCAAGCACCGCGGTATCTCGTGGCTCATCATGCCGATGGACACGCCCGGTATCGACGTGCGTCCGCTGCGCACCATGGACGGCGGCATCGAGTTCAGCGAGATGTTCCTCGACGAGGTGCGGGTGCCGGTGGCCAACCGGGTCGGTGCCGAGAACGACGGCTGGCGTGTGGCCATGACCACGCTCAGTTTCGAACGCGGTACGGCGTTCGTCTCCGAACTGCTGCAGACCATGGAGTTGGTGCACGACCTCGCCGACGTGGCTCGCCACATCACCCGCCGGTCGGCCGTGGCGTGGGACGACGCCGGGCTGCGCAAAGACCTCGGCAAGGTGCAGGCCGAACTCGAGGCGCTGTGGGCGCTCACGAAGCGCAACATCTCCGAGGCCGAGCGAACCGGACTCGTGGGAGCCGGCGGCAACGTGTTCAAGCTCGCCTACACCGACCTGCGTCACCGACTGGGTGAGATCGCACTGCACGTGCTCGAGCGAGCGTCGCTCTCGATGGACGACATCGATCAACTCCCCACCGCGCGCCACGTGCACGGCCGCATCCACGGCCTGAAGATGTCGATCGCCGCCGGCACCTCGCAGGTGCAGCGCAACATCATCGCAGAGCGTCTGCTCGGCCTCCCGAAGGATCGCTGACATGGACTTCTGGCTTTCCGACGACGAGCGCGACCTGCAGGACGGCATCCGCTCGTTCCTCCGTGGGCGCTTCCCGATCGACGTGGTGCGCGCCCGCGAGGAGCAACCCGACGGCGTGATCGACCCCGACCGTTGGCGCGAACTCGCCGACACCGGTGTGTTCACCATCGCCAACGACATGGGCATGCGAGCCGCCACGCTCGTGTTCGAGGAACTCGGCCGCTCGCTGGTGGCCGGGCCACTGGTGGCCACCGCGCTCACCTCGCAGTGGGTGGCCGGGGCCGGTACCGGCGACGTGATCGTGGCCTCGCTCGAGACCGACGAGCGTCCGGTGCTCGTCGATCACCCCGATCAGGCCCACCAGTTCCTCGCTCTCACCGATGACGGCGTGGTGCTGGTGGCCGCTGCCGACGTTCAGCGGCGCACCGTGCCGATGCCGCTCGACACGCTCACGCCCGTTGCGGTCGTCGACCTGCCCGTGCCCTCTGGCACCGTGGTGGCCGGCCCCGCCGAGGCGGCTCGGGTGCGACGCGATGCCGTGCTGCTCACCGCTGCGCTGCAACTGGGTGTGGCACTCGGCGCCACCGAGCTGTCGCAGCAGTACGCCATCGAGCGCGAGCAGTTCGGTCGTCCGATCGGCAGTTTCCAGGCAGTGAAGCATCTCCTCGCCGACATGCTCACCAAGGCCGAGGTGGCGCGTTCGGCCGTGTACGCCGCTGCCTGTGCGGTCGACGGTGCGAGTGACGACGACCCCGTGCGCGCCGCTTCTGTCGCCAAGGTCATGGCGGGCGAGGCCGCGCTGTTCTGCGGCAAGTCGGGCATTCAGGTGCACGGCGGCATGGGCTTCACCTGGGAGGTCCACGCCCAGCGCTACTGGAAGCGTGCCGTGGCGCTCGACAACTCGTACGGCATCATCGACCACCATGCCGCGGTGCTCGCGGCCACGCTCTAGGAGTCACCATGGGAATCTGCGACGGACGCGTGGTGATCGTCACCGGAGCCGGCCGCGGTCTGGGCCGTGCCCATGCGCTGGCCTTTGCGGCCGAGGGCGCAGCCGTGGTGGTGAACGACGTGGGCGCATCGCTCACCGGCGAAGGCTTCGACGACTCGCCTGCGGGCGAGGTGGTGGCCACCATTCGTGCCTCAGGTGGCCGCGCCGTGGTGAACACCGACGACGTGAGCGACTGGGACGGCGCGGGCCGCATGGTGGCGCAGGCCATCGCCGAGTTCGGCGGCCTCGACACACTCGTGTGCAACGCCGGCATCGTGCGCGATCGCATGATCGTCAACATGAGTGTCGACGAGTGGGACGACGTGATGCGGGTGCACCTGCGCGGCCTGTTCTGCCCTGTGCGTCAGGCGGTCGACCACTGGCGGGCCATGTCGAAGGCGGGCACGCCCGTGGCCGCACGCATCGTCACCACGTCGTCGGGCGCAGGGTTGTTCGGCAGCGTGTCGCAGGCCAACTACTCGGCCGCCAAGGCCGGCATCGCCTCGTTCACTATCGTCGCCGCGGCCGAACTCGCCCGCTACGGCATTGCCATCAACGGCATCGCTCCCTCGGCCCGCAGCCGCATGACCGAAGAGGCGTTCGCCGACATGATGAGGCGCCCGGAGACCGGCTTCGACGCCATGGACCCGGCCAACGTGAGCCCGCTCGTGGTGTGGCTCGGTTCGGCCGAGTGCACGGTGAGCGGCCGCATTTTCGAGTCTGCGGGCGGCCAGCTGAGCGTGAGCGACGGCTGGCAGCACGGCGCCGTGTTCGACAAGGGCGCCCGCTACGAGCCGCACGAGATCGGCGCCGTGGTGGCCGACCTCATCCGTGAAGCCCCCACACCCGCGCCGGTGTACGGCGCCTGACCCTGGAGCATCTGTGGCTGACGAACTCCTCGCAACCGACGGCCGAGTGATCGGCGAACGCGCCACCGCCACGCGCCAGCGTCTGCTCGACGCCACGCTCGAACTGTTGCGCCGCGACGGCATTCTCGACCTGAAGGTGGTCGACATCACCCGCGAGGCAGGCGCTGCGCCCGCCACCTTCTACCAGTACTTCTCCGACCTCGACGCTGCCATCCTCGCTCTCGCCGAGGCAGCGATCGACGACGAGGCCCCGCTGGTGCAACACCTCGAACAGCCGTGGACCGCGGCGGAGCACGTCGACATCGCACGGGCGTTCGTCGATGCGTACGGCGACTACTGGAACGACCACTACCCCGTGCTCATCCTGCGCAACCTCAAGGCCGACGGTGGCGACGTCGACTTCCGCTCGGTGCGCAGCCGGGCCAACCTGCTCCTGCTTCGTCGCATGGCCGACATGGTGACCTCCGCCCAAGCGGCCGACCGTGCCCACGCCACGCTCGACCCGTTCGCCACCGCCGCGGCGATGATCTCGATGCTCGACCGGTTGTTCTCGTACCGCAACGAACTCAGGCGCCGCGGCATCACCAGCGCAGCCCAGCGCGAGACGCTGAGCATCATCCTGTTCCAGACCCTCTCCGGCGTTCACCTCTAGCCGGGCCGGGGCTCACATCGGCGGGCCACCCCATGCCGGCACGCCGGCCGGGCCGTCGCCGAACAGGGCGCTGCGTTCGGCGGCGATGCGTTCGACCGTCCACTGCGCGTTGCCGGCCGTAATGCTCGCGGCGACCTGCGCCGGCTGCATCCGGTGGATCTGGTCGCCGAGCACGATGAAGGTCTGCCCGCTCACGTCGGCCGCATCGTCGGACGCGAGCCACGCCACGAGCGGGCTCACGTTCGCCGGGTCGTACTTGTCGAACCCCACCTCGGGCTTGGCGAATTTGGGATTCACCTCGGTCATCGGTGTGCGCGCCCGAGGTGCGATGCAGTTGACGGTGACGCCGATGCGGCCGAGCTCTCGGGCCAGCACCAGCGTGAGGCTCACGATGCCACCCTTGGCCGAGCCATAGTTGGCCTGACCGGGGCCACCGAAAAGGCCACTCTCGCTCGAGGTGTTGATGATGCGACGCGGCACCAACGGCGCGTCGTCGCCGGCAGCCTTGGCCTGCGCACGCCAGTAGGCGGCGGCGAAGTGGGCCGGAGCGAAGTGACCCTTGAGATGCACGTCGACCACGGAGTCGAACTGCGCCTCGTCCATCGCGAAGCTCATGGCGTCACGAATGAACCCGGCGTTGTTGACGAGGATGTGCAGGTCGCCGAAGCGTTCGACCGCCGTGGCCACCAACGCCTCCGCTGCGGCCCAGTCGCTCACGCTGCCACGGAATGGCACGGCCACACCGCCGGCGGCCACGATGGCCTCGGCGGCCTCGTCGGCACGTTCACCGAGGTCGCTCACCACCACGCGCGCTCCCTCGGCGGCGAGCAGTTCGGCGTGACACCGGCCGACTCCCTGCCCTGCCCCGGTGACAATGGCCACCTTGCCCTCGAGTGCACCCATGAACCCTCCCTCGCAGTACGAACGGCACGATCATAGGTGCGCGCTTGTCGCTCGAAGGGAGCCTCGGAAAGGTTTCTGATACCGTGTCAGAAATGAGCAACGACAACGACATTCCGCTCCTCATCAGCGTCGATGATCACGTCGTCGAGCCGCCGCATCTGTTCGAACGGTGGCTGCCGACGAAGTTCCGCAGTCACCCCGACGTGCCTCGTGTCGAGCGCCGCGGTCTGCGCTCGATGAAGTACCTCGGCGGCACCAAGTACGACTTCCAGTGGGACGACGACGCGCCGAAGGCCGACTGCTGGATCTACGAAGACCTCATCGCGCCGCACAAGCGGCACGTGGCCGCCGTGGGTTTCGAACGCGACGAGATGACCGCCTCGCCCATCACGTACGACGAGATGCGTCCGGGCTGCTACGACCCCAAGGCCCGTCTCGACGACATGACGCTCGACGGTGTCGAGACCTCGCTCTGCTTCCCCACCATGCCCCGCTTCTGCGGCCAGACCTTCAGCGAGGCATCCGACAAGCACCTCGCCCTCGCCTGCGTGCACGCCTACAACAACTGGATGGTCGAGGAGTGGTGCGGTGACTCCGACGGCCGCCTCGTGCCGCTGCCCATCATTCCGCTGTGGTCGATCGACGAAGCCGTGAAGGAAGTGCACCGCAACGCCGCACGCGGTGTCACGGCTGTGGCGTTCAGCGAGATCCCCGCCAAGCTCGGTCTGCCCACGCTGCACTCGGGCTACTGGGAGCCGTTCTTCGCCGCCTGCGCCGAAACCGGCACCGTGGTGTGCATGCACATCGGCTCGTCGAGCCAGATGCCGTCGACCTCGTCCGACGCACCGCCCGCCGTGGCTGCCACGCTCAGCTTCGGCAACGCGATGAGCTCGCTCACCGACTTCCTGTTCTCGGGCGTGCTCGTGCGCAACCCCGAACTGAAGCTGGCCTACAGCGAGGGCCAGATCGGCTGGATTCCCTACATCCTCGAGCGCGCCGACGACGTGTGGATGGAGCACCGGGCTTGGGGTGGCGTGCGCGACATCGTGCCCGAGCCGCCGTCCACCTACTGGCACCGCCAGATCTACGGCTGCTTCTTCCGCGACGTGCACGGCCTCGAGAGCCTGCACCGCATCGGCGTCGACAACGTCACGTACGAGACCGACTACCCGCACACCGACTCCACGTGGCCGCACACGCGCAAGTTGTTCAGCGACATGGTGAACCACCTGCCGGCCGACACCGTGCTGAAGATCGCGCGCACCAACGCCATCCGCATGCTGCGGCTCGACCCCGTCACCGGGCGCTGGCGCAAGGGCTGACCGTGGGTTTCCCCACCGAGGTGCTCGAGCTGGGCGCTCGCGTGCGCAACTGGGGCCGATGGGGTGCCGACGACGAGATCGGCACCCTCAACCTGATCGACGACGCAGCACGACGCCGTGGCCTCGCCTGCGCCACCGAGGGCAGGGCGCTGAGCCTGGCGTTGCCGTGGGGGCCCGACGGACCGCAGATGGGCTTCGTCGAGGGTCGCACCAATCCCGAGTTGCATCCGTTCACGTTCCCGCTCACCAACGAGCCGGGCGAAGACCGCCTGTGGCACGACGACCGGGTGGTGATGGGCACCCAGGCCGCCACGCACTGGGACGGCCTCGCCCACGCCTCGTACGGCGGGCAGCTCTACAACGGCTTCCCCGCATCGGGCATCGGCCCGCAGGGAACGGCCCACTGCGGCATTCACCTCGTTCGCACGCTGGTCACCCGCGGCGTGCTGCTCGATGTGGCCCGGGTGCACGGTGTCGACCGACTGCCGCCCGGCCATGCGCTCACCGCCGACGACCTCGACGTTGCGGTCGAGCTGGCCAAGGTGACCCTCGAACCCGGTGACGTGGTGCTGTTGCGCACCGGCCACATGCAGCTGTTCCTCGAAGGACAGCGCATGAAGTACGCCATTGGCGCACCCGGCCCGGGGCTCGGCACCGTGGAATGGTTCCACCGGCACGAAGTAGCCGCGGTGGCCATCGACAACCTCATCTTCGAGGTGTTCCCCTGCGAACGCGACGACGCCTTCCTGCCCGTGCACTTCCTGCACCTCGTCGACATGGGACTCACGCAGGGCCAGAACTGGAACCTCGAGGAGCTCGCTGCCGACTGTGCCGCCGACGGCCGTTACTCGTTCCTGCTCTCGGCCTCGCCCGAGCCGGTGCGCTACGGCGCCGGTGCACCCGTGAACCCCGTCGTGGTGAAATAGCGGCATGACCTCCGCGCCCAGCATGGCCGCCGTGCCGAGCGTGGCCGGCCTGCTCCGGGCCAGGCGAGACGACCAGCACCCCGGCTACGTGTTCGAGGGCACGCAGTACACGTGGGCCGAGGTGGTTCGGCAGTCGGCGGCGCGGGCCGCGATGCTCGACGAACTCCTGCCCCACGACGAACCCCGGCACGTGGGTGTGCTCCTCGACAACGAACCCGAGTACCTGTTCGTGGCGGGCGGGGCCGCGCTGATGGGTGCAACGGTGGTGGGCATCAACCCCACACGGCGCGGCCGCGAACTGGCAGGCGACATCGAGCACACACGGTGCAGGGTGGTGCTCACCGACGAGGCGGGCGCACAACTGCTGGCAGAGGGCGGCGTGTCGGTGCCCGTGATGGTCACCGGCTCGTCCGGGTATGCGGCGCTGCTACGACGGCACGCCGACGCGCCGCTCCCGACCGAAAACCCCGACCCTGCCACCGCGCTCTTCCTACTCTTCACCTCCGGCTCCACCGGCG
>JBJTXX010000046.1:0-1013 GCA_046082485.1 Actinomycetota bacterium | reverse complement strand
TTCGGTGGAGGAAGCCAAGCTCGACACGAACGTGTGCGCCTACATCGCAACCGGTGTGTGGCACCACTGGCTGTGCACCTGGGACCGCGGGTTCATCAACCACCTCTGGCCGACGGTGCAACGCTCGCTCGACTGGGTGCTGTCGATGCGCAAGCCCAATGGCACCGTGGTGTAGGCGCGCAACGCTGACGACGCCCCGTGGGACTACGCGCTGCTCACCGGGTCGTCCAGCATCGCCCATGCGCTGCGCTGCGGGGCGAACCTCGCAGCGCTCATCAACGAATCCCGCCCCGATTGGCTGGCTGCCGCCGATGCGATGTCGACGATGGTGGCTCAGCATCCTGAGGCGTTCGAGCCGAAGCACCGCTGGGCGATGGACTGGTACTACCCCGTCCTGACCGGTTGTCTGTCGGGGCCCGGGGCGAAGGCGCGGCTCGCAGAGGGGTGGGACGTCTTTGCGATGGAGGGCCACGGCATCCGCTGCGTCAGCGACGAGCCGTGGGTCACCGCGAGCGAAACCGCCGAAGCAAGCATCGCCCACGCCGTGATCGGTGATGTCAGCACGGCAACGGATCTGCTCGCCTGGACAAGGCCGCACCGCCGAGCCGACGGCGCATACCTCACGGGCATCGTGTACCCGAGCCTCGAGACCTTCCCACCCGGCGAGACGAGCGCCTACACCGGCGCCGCGGTCATCCTCGCGGCCGACGCGATCACCGGGGCGAGCGCCGCATCCAACGTCTTCGTTCCCCGTCAGGTCGACTGAGCGCGCAGCGCAACTGCCACCGGACGCAGCAGTCGTGGGGCCGACACGGCGATCACCAGCATCGCCACTGCCCCGAGACGGAAGGGCGTCATCAGTCCGAATGAGCGGGCGAGCGCGCCGCCTGCCGCTGCCCCGAAGGGCACCACGCCCCACGAGATCATCCGGAACGCGGCGTTCATCCGACCCAGCATCCGGGTCGGCGTGATCCGCTGACGCACCGTGGTGTTCGTCGCCCACCACAGCCCGG
>JBJTXX010000045.1:0-4275 GCA_046082485.1 Actinomycetota bacterium | reverse complement strand
CCGCAACAATAATCTTTCTTATGATCACCTTCGTTCTTCACCCTCCATCGCTCACAGTCCACGCTCAGAATGCCGGATCTGCTGCGAGCAATGCTGCAGCCGACGCCAACTGGGAGCCAGCAGGTCGAGCACCTCGCGCTGGGTGGTGACGTCGAGTGCGGTCGTTGGTTCGTCGCCGATCAGCACCTCGGGGTCAGCCGCAAGGCTCGCAGCCAGCGCGACTCGCTGGCGCATTCCACCCGACAGTTCGATCGGATACTGGCGGGCAACGCGCGGGGGAAGGTCGACCTCAGCGAGGCGACGATGGACCTCGGCTGTCGATCGTCGAAGTTCGGCGGGTAACACCGCTGCGATCTGGTCGCCACATCGGTGCACTGGGCTGAGACTGGTGAACGGGTTCTGCAGCAGCAGCCCGACTCTTCGACCCCGCAGCCCGTCGAGCGCTGCTGGTCCCGCCCCGAGGCCGACCCGGGTGTCACCCAGTTGCATGGTGCCCGTGGCCGTGACACCACGCGGCAGCAGGCCGGTCATGGCCTTGGCGGTCATCGACTTCCCGGATCCGCTTTCTCCCACCAGGGCCACGGTGGTGCCCGCCCCGATCGTGAGATCCAAGTGCGCCACGATCACGCCACCGGGCCCGGTGATGCGCAGATCGCGCAACTCGAGTGCGCTCATCGGCCCGTGACCCGTTGCTCGAAACGTTCCTGCCACCAGTCGCCCAGCAGGTTGATGCAGGCCGCGGTGATGATGATCAGCACGCCCGGAGCCACCACTGCCCCCCAGTTCTGGACCAGCAGGTCACGACCATCGCTGAGCTGGCGACCCCAATCGGGCACACCCGGACCCACGCCCAAGCCCAGGAACGACAGGGCCGACATGGCGACCAGAGCGAAGGCCACGTTGAGCAGCATCGTGGCGAACGCGATGGGCAGCACGTTCGGCAGCACGTGTCGGAACATGATGCGCCCGCGCCGCAACCCCAGCACCTTCGCCGACTCGATGTAGGGACGGGTGGACTGTGAGATCACGGCGCCGCGCACCATGCGGATGTCGGTGGGTGAGAACAGCACCACCAGCACCAGCACCGTCACCCAGTAGCCGCCGTCGACCAGACCCGCCACCACCAGTGCCACGAGCGTGCTCGGCAGTGCCAGCAGGAGGTCGGCGTATTTCGACAATGCAAGGTCGAGCGCGCCGCCGAGATAGCCGGCCAGCGTTCCGAGCAGCAGCCCGATGAGCATCGACCCGATGGCCACCACCAGCGGACCGACCACGGCCGAGCGAGCACCGGCAACGGCCAACTGCAGGATGTCTCGGCCCAGTTGGTCGGTGCCCAGCAGGTGACCCTCCTCGCCGGGTGCCACCACTCCGGTGAGGATGTCCTGGGCCGTGGCGTTCGGCACCAACAGGCCCGAGAACACCACGCACACGCCGACCACGACGAGCGGCACGGCGCTGATCACAGGAGTGAGCGGCAGGCGACGCATCACAGCCCTCGCTTGCGCACTCGTGGGTCGACGACCCAGTACAGCAGGTCGACGGCGAGTGCCGTCAGGCCGATCACCAGTGCGGTCAGCAACGTGATGGCCTGCACGACCGGGACGTCCTTGAAGGTGACGGAACCGGCCAGCAGGCCGCCGATGCCGGGCAACGCGAACGTGACCTCGACCAGGATCGTGCCGCCGAACAGGAAGCCGAACACCAGCCCGAGGCTGGTGGCCACCGGGATGAGTGCGTTGCGCAGCACCAACCTGCGGACCTGTGAGCCACTGAGGCCGCGGCTGCGTGCGAACGCTACGTAGTCCTGCTGCAGTTCGCCCAGCACCGCGGTGCGCGTCAGCTTGAAGACCAGCGCACCGATTCCGAAGGCAAGGGTGACGGCAGGCAGCACGAGGTGCCACCAGGTGTCGAGCCCTCCGTCACCGCTGCCATAGACCGGGAAGACGTCGAGCCACACTCCGAAGACGTAGAGCAGCAGCAGTCCCACCGCGTACGTGGGAGCACCCACGCCGACGATCGAGGAAACGCTTGCCGCACGGTCGAAGGCCGAGCCGGCCCGCCACGCCGCAGCGATGCCCAGGGGCACGCCCACTGCGACGGTCAGCAGGAACGCCATCGTGGACAACTGGAACGTCAGCAGCACGCGGTCGGCCAGCAGTTCGGTGACCGCGGTGTCGCTGCGGATGCTGGTGCCGAGGCGACCGTGCAGCACGTCGCCCAGCCACAACACGTACTGCTCGAGGAACGGGCGATCGAGGCGGTACTTGGCCCGGATGCTCTGCAGCACCTCGGGGGTGGGGTCCCTCGGGCCCAGCAGGTTCCTGGCGGGGTCGCCGGGTGTGAGGTGCAGCAGGCCGAACACCACGAAGGACAGCACCAACAGCAACGCCAGCGTGGCCGCCAGACGAATTACGACGTAGCGGGCGAGGGTGCCCTTCGCGAAGCGGGAGGTCACCCCTTGGTGAGGATGCGCGGCGTCCACGGCGACAACAGTGTGTACGCCCCGAAGTCCTCGATGGTGTACTTCGAGTTGATCGCCGTGGCGGCCTCGCCCCACCACAGCGGCACGTACGGCACGTCAGCCATGGCCTTCGCCTGCGCCTCGATGATCAGGTCGACGCGCTTGGCCGGGTCGGTCTGCTCCTTGGCCTGGGCCATGAGCCCGGCGACCTCTTCGTTCGCGTACGAGGCGGGGTTGCCCTCGGCAAGGAACCACGAGATCAGCTCGGCCGGGTCGCCGGTGGCGTTGAAGTACCACATGTAGGCGAGACCCCAGTCGGGTGAGCCGATGGTGTCGTACCACTGTTCGACGGGCATCTCCTCGACCTCGATGGTGATGCCGATGTCCTTCACGGCAGCAGCCAGGGCCTGGAACATCTGGCTCACCTGCGGGGCGCTGCTCGACACGCCGACCTTGCAGCTGAAGCCGTCGGGCACCTTCGACTGGGCCAGTTCCTCCTTCGCCTTGGCAAGGTCGTAGGGCAGGTCGAGCACGGTCTTCAACTTGGTGCGTGCGCCGTCGGCGCCGGTAACGGCCTCGATCTGCTCGGGAACGGTGAGCGCGGTGGCGACCTCGCCGTGGCCGTTCAACAGCTTCTTCACGAACGTTGCCCGATCGCATGCGTGGGCGATCGCACGACGCACGTGCACGTCGTCGAAGGGTTCGACGGCGGTGTTGAAGTCGATGCCCACGTAACTGCGGTCGGGGGCGAACAGCAGCGAGGTGTTCTCGGTGCCGGCCCACGCGGACTCTTGGTCGAGCGAGATGCTGACGGCCAGGTCGATGTCGCCCGACTTGCGGGCGAGGATGCGCGTGGCTTCCTCGGGGATGAACTGGATCTTGACGGTCTTCACCGGCGCCTTGCCGCCCCACCAGGTGTCGACGCGCTCGAGTTCCACGCCCTTGTCGGGCTCGAAGCTGACGACCTTGTACGGGCCGGTGCCGGTGAACAGCGCCTTCGGCGTGCCGATCTCGCCGCCGGTCGCGTCGACGAACCGCTGTGCGGTCACCCACATCGCGTTCGCCGCGCACGGGCCCCACTCGAAGGCCACGTCGGGCGAGGCGAGGGTGATGGTGACCTCGTTGTCGCCGGTCTTCTCGGCCTTGTCGAGGTTCGCCCAGTAGTACGACGTGTTCGGCGACTTCTCCTCGTCCTTGGCCAGGTTCACGCTGTAGACGATGTCGTCGGCGGTACAGTCGGACCCGTCGCTGAACTTGATGCCCTTGCGCAGCGTGTACACGTAGGTGGTGGGCGAGGTCTGGTTCCACTTCTCGGCCAGGGCACCTACCAACTTGCCGTTCGCGTCGGGGGCGACTAGCGCCTCGGCCACGAGTGCGGCCACGTAGTAGTTGAAGTTGCCGGCCTCCTGGCCGGGGTAGATGTTCGACATCGAACTGGGGAATGCCACCGTCAGGGTGTCGATCTCCTTCGACGACCCGCCACCGCTGCCACCCGAGTTCTTCTCGTCGCTGCAGGCTGCGATGAGCCACAGCAGGGCCGCGGCCCCGGTCCCCTGCAGGACGGTGCGCCGGCTGATCTGGACGTGCTTCGACATGGGTTGCTCCTGTGGTGCGTCGGCTGGGTTGACTCGACCCGTCTACTGGGACATGTCAACTGAGTGGTCACACTAGACGCGCCGTGGTGGCCCGTGCCGCGAAAGTGGTGTCGCCGTGCGACCGGACTTGCTGCCGGCAGCCCGTCGGCCCGGGTCAGATGCCGGTCGGGCGCGGGTAGTCGGGCAGTTCCTCGCCGGCCGGCAAATCGGTGTACCGAG
>JBJTXX010000044.1:0-3852 GCA_046082485.1 Actinomycetota bacterium | reverse complement strand
TCACCGAGGCGCTGCTGCGAGAGCTTCGTCGCGGTGGCCTGGCGCCGGCCTCGGCGGCGCGCGCCTACCACGCGCTGATCGAACTGACCGTCGGCTCTGCGGCCATCGACGCGACGCTTGCGGCGGCGGACGACGAGTCACGTGCCACCACCTACCAACGTTGGCGCGACGACTACGCCGCCCTGCCGGCGGAGCACCACCCGTCGATCGCCGGTGTGGCCGCGCACCTCTACACCGGCACGGCCGACGACCGATTCGAGGAAGCCCTCGACCTCCTGCTCGACGGCCTCGCTGCTCGCCGGGCGCGCTGAAGCACGGCCGCCCCGGCCGGCCCCCGACCACCCCGGCCACCCCGGCCTCTGTGTCACCGCACAGACCGACACAACGTCTGTGTGGTGACACAGACACGGCTGCCAACGCTGACCCAACCTGGCTCGCCCGCCCGCCCAGCCGCCCGCACAGCCGCCCCTGACGGAAGCCACGGACTAAGGTCGACCCGCATCTCACAGGAGGGGACATGGCTCAGAAGGTTCGTGGAGTGGTGGCGCGCAGCAAGGGTGCGCCGGTGTCGATCGAGACGATCGTGGTGCCCGACCCCGGCCCGGGTGAGGCCGTGGTGAAGGTGCAGGCATGCGGCGTGTGCCACACGGACCTGCACTACCGCGAGGGCGGTATCAACGATGACTTCCCGTTCCTGTTGGGCCACGAGGCCGCAGGCGTGGTGGAGGCCGTGGGCCCCGACGTGACCAACGTGAAGCCTGGGGACTTCGTGATCCTGAACTGGCGTGCAGTGTGCGGCACCTGCCGCAGTTGCCTGCGCGGGCGGCCGTGGTACTGCTTCAGCACCTTCAACGCGACCCAGAAGATGACCCTGGAGGATGGCACGGTCCTGTCGCCGGCGCTGGGCATCGGCGCGTTCGTCGAGAAGACGTTGGTGGCCGCGGGACAGTGCACCAAGGTCGATGCGGGCGTGCCCGCGGCCACGGCGGGCCTGTTGGGCTGTGGCGTGATGGCCGGCATCGGCGCCGCCATCAACACCGGCAGCGTCGGCCGCGGCGACAGCGTGGCCGTGTTCGGCTGCGGTGGTGTGGGCGATGCAGCAATCGCAGGCGCGTTGCTGGCCGGCGCGCACACGATCGTGGCGGTCGACATCGACGACCGCAAGCTGGAGATCGCCCGGCAGTTCGGCGCCACCCACACCGTGAACTCCTCGCAACAGGACCCGGTCGAGTACATCAAGTCGGTCACCGGCGGCAACGGCGCCGACGTGTGCATCGAGGCAGTGGGACATCCGGCCGTCTACCGTCAGGCATTCGACGCCCGCGACCTCGCTGGCACGGTGGTGCTGGTGGGCGTGCCCCGACCCGACATGACGATCGAACTCCCCTTCATCGAGGTCTTCGGGCGCGGTGGTCAACTGAAGAGCAGTTGGTACGGCGACTGCCTGCCTTCGCGTGACTTCCCGATGCTCGTGACGCTGCACCAGCAGGGCCGCCTGCCGCTCGACAAGTTCGTCTCGGAGACCATCTCGCTCGACGCGGTCGAGGAGGCCTTCCACAAGATGGAGCGCGGCGAGGTGCTGCGTTCCGTCGTGGTGCTCTGAGTGGCCGTCGAACTGGTCACCACCGAGGGCATCTTCGCCCTCGACGGTGGTGAGTGGGAGGTCACCAACAACATCTGGATCGTCGGCGACGACCGCGAGGTGGCCGTGTTCGACGCGGCCCACGAGGCCGCCCCGATCGCCGCAGCCGTGAACGGCCGGCGAGTGCGGGCCATCGTCCTCACCCACGGGCACAACGACCACATCAACGCTGCCGTGCCGCTGCGTGATCTCGTCGACGCGCCGATCCTGTTGCACGACGCGGACCGGATGCTGTGGGACGTCGTGTGGCCCGGCCAGGTGCCAGACGGCGCGGTGACACCCGGCGAGCTGCTGAAGGTCGGCGGCCACGAGTTGGGTGTGCTGCACACGCCCGGTCACTCACCGGGCTGCTGTTGCTTCCATGACTCGGCGTCGGGTGTGGTGTTCAGCGGCGACACGCTGTTCTGCGGGGGCCCCGGCGCCACGGGCCGCAGCTACAGCGACGAACCCACCATCCTGCGCAGCATCCGCGACCGCCTGCTGACCCTGCCCGATCACACCGTGGTGCACACCGGCCACGGCGACAGCACCACGATCGGCGCCGAGCGCGAACGGGTGCTGGCCCGGGCGGCGGAACTCGGGCTCTGAGCCCTCACGGGCGGCGGGCGCGACTGGGCTGCACCCGAGTGGGCTCGCCCTCCATCTTGGGGTACTCGGGTGGCCAGGGCGCGTCGGGCAGGCCCGCTGCATGATCCCGACGCACCAGTTCCATGAACGGCTCGAGTGACTGCGCAGCGTCGTCGATGGCCGCCCACGGGTCGCCGTGCTCGGCCACCCAGGTCGGCACGGTGGCGAGAGTCATGTCGTGAGGGCGGACGGTTTCCAGCACGTCCCACGGGAACGGGAACGAGACCGGGGCATGGTCGAGGGCCCGCGCCGACCACGGCGCGAAGACCGTCTTGTGCGGTGCGTTCTGGTTGAAGTCGATGAAGATGCGCGCGCCCCGTTCCTCCTTCCACCACGAGGCAGTCACGAGGTCGGGTCGGCGGCGTTCGAGTTCACGGGCCACCGCCACCGCGGCGGCCCGGACCTCGATGCTGTCCCGCATCGGCCCCAGCCGCACGTAGACATGCAGTCCCCGGTTCCCCGACGTCTTGATGAAGCCGGTCACGCCGAGGTCGTCGAGCAGGCGCCGGGTCTCGGCGGCGGCCTCCTGGGCCATCGAGAAGGTGGTGCCCGGACCAGGGTCGAGGTCGATGCGCAATTCATCGCAGGCGGCACCGTGGGCAGCGCGGACCGGCCACGAGTGGAAGCCGAGGCAACCGAGGTTCACGGCCCACACGAGGTGCGCGAGATCGGTGATCACCAGCGCGCGCGACTCGGTGCCGCTGACCGTGCGCACCGTGGTGGTGGCCAGCCAGTCCGGGGCGCCGTCGGGGATGCGCTTCTGGAAGAAGCTGGATGCATGGGCCCCGTTGGGGAAGCGTTGCAGCATCACCGGCCGGTCGCGCATCTGTCGCATCACCGCGTCGCCGATGGCGAGGTAGTACTGCACGAGGTCGAGCTTGGTGAACGGTCCGCCCCGGAAGTACACCTTGTCGGGGCTGGTGACCGTGACGATGCGGCCCGCCACCTGCAGCTCCACCGACTGGCTCATGGTGGGCGACCCTAGCCCGACTACCGTTCGGGGCGTGGGGGACACCATCGACATCGTGGCGCCGATGCAGGGCACCATCGTCACCATCGACGTGACCGACGGCCAGCAGGTTCGCAAGGGGCAGCAGTTGATGCTCATCGAGTCGATGAAGATGCACCACCCGATCGAGGCGACCGCTGACGGCACGGTCGCGAGCATGTTGGTGGCCGCGGGCACAACGGTGATGGAGGGCGCGCCGGTGTTGCGGTTGCAACCGGGCGCGGTGGTCTTCGCAGCAGTCGGGTCGACCGCATCGGAGGACCCTGCCCGTGTCCGGCCAGACCTTGCCGAGGCGATGGCCCGGCACGAGGTGGGTCTCGACCACGCCCGTCCGGACGCGGTGGCGCGTCGACGGAAGGTGGGTCGGCGCACCGCCCGCGAGAACGTGGCGGACCTGCTGGATGCCGGTTCACTCGTCGAGTACGGGCCGGTGGTGATCGCACCGCAACGTCGTCGCCGCCCGGTGGAGGAACTGATCGCCCGCACCCCGGCCGACGGCATGGTGGGCGGCATCGGCACCGTGAACGGCAGGTCGGTGGCGGTGATGAGTTACGACTACACGGTGTTGGCCGGC
>JBJTXX010000043.1:0-721 GCA_046082485.1 Actinomycetota bacterium | reverse complement strand
GGCGATCTCGTCGAGGATGTGGTCGTGCGCCTGCTGGAACCGGTGAACACCGCGAGCGACACACGCTCGCAGGTCACCCGGCGCCGCGGCGGCAGTGCAGCCAACGTCGTCGAGGCCGCGTGCCGCGCCGGGGGAACGGCACGCTTCATCGGCCAGGTGGGCGACGACGACCTCGGACGTCTGCTCACCGACCAACTGCGGCAGGTGGGTGCAGAGGTCGAGGTGCGCCGTGGCGGCCGCACCGGCACCATCGTGGTGCTGGTGGCACACGACGGTGAACGCACGATGCTCACCGACCGGGGTGCCTGCGCAGATCTCGACGGGGTCGATCCGCGATGGCTCGACGGCCTGCACACCCTCCACGTGCCGTACTACTCACTCGTCGGCGAACCACTGGCCGGCACGACCGTCGACCTCGTGGCCGAGGCCCATCGACGGGGCATCCGGGTCTCGGTCGATGTCTCGAGCAGCGCGGTGTTGCTCGCCGAGGGGGCCGTGCGCGCACTGGCCCGGATCGCCGCACTGCACCCGCAGATGGTGCTGGCGAACGAGGACGAGGCGGGCGTGCTGGGTGACGGACTGCGGCCGCACTTGCTGCACGGTGCCATGGTGGTGGTGAAGCGCGGAGCGGGCCCGGCCTCGCTGTTCACCAACGACGGCGCCGAGCATTCGGTGCCCGCGCAGCGCGTGGAGGCAGTACGCGACACCACCGGCGCGGGCG
>JBJTXX010000042.1:0-24092 GCA_046082485.1 Actinomycetota bacterium | reverse complement strand
ACGACGACGGGGGCGTGGTCGCTCCAGCGTTCGGCGTAGGTCGGGGCGCGGTCGACCACATGCGACCGGGCGAGGGCGGCAAGTTCGGGCGAGGCGATCTGGTAGTCGATGCGCCAGCCGCTGTCGACGTCGAACGCCTTGCCGCGCCACGACCACCACGAGTACGGGCCGGGCTCCTCGCCCGCAAGGCTGCGGCCGATGTCGACCCAGCCGAGTTCGAGGAACCAGCGGTCGAACCGGGCCCGTTCGTCGGGGTGGAAGCCGGCCTTGCCGAGGTTGCCCTTCCAGTTCTTGATGTCGAGTTCGCGATGCCCCACGTTGAGGTCGCCGGTCAGCAGCACGTGGCGCCCGTCCGCGCGCAGCGCCTGCAGCCGATCGGTGGCTGCGTCGAGGAAGGCGAGTTTCTCGGCCATGCGCGCAGCGTCCTCCGCGTCGCCGGTGTGCACGTAGCACGACACGACGGTGAGCAGACCGGCCGCGGGCAGCGCGATGTCGGCCTCGAGCCAGCGGCCCGAGCAGTCGAAGCCGCCGTTGTCGCGTCCGTCGGCAGAACCCACGAGGCCAGCGCGCGACCCGACGATGGGCAGGCGACTGGCCACCGCAACACCGGCCCTGCCCTTGGCGGCGCACTCGGCGTGGGCGACGTGCCAACCATCGCCGAGGGCCTGCTGCACCAGACCCGGCACGAGGTCGTCGGGTGCACGCACCTCCTGCAT
Organism: Actinomycetota bacterium; assembly: GCA_046082485.1. GTDB lineage: Bacteria > Actinomycetota > Acidimicrobiia > Acidimicrobiales > Ilumatobacteraceae > UBA668. The sequence goes on along the minus strand of JBJTXX010000042.1, from coordinate 23,376 downwards.
CGTGACGATGTCGCACGGGCGTTGCGCCGCCCAGCCGGCCATGCCGTTGGTGCACGCGGCGCGTAGTCCGTTCACGTTCACACTGGCGATGGTGAGACCAAGGTCGGGACGGCGGGTTCGGGGCACGGTCGCCGAGCGTACCGATCGGCGGTCAGCCGTTGCTGCCCCACAGGTCGGTGAGGGTGAACCCGGTGGGGTAGGGGTCGGTGGGGTCGATCATCGTCGTGCGCGTGCCGAACAGCCAGCCTCGACCGCTGATGCGCGGCAGCACCGCAGGGCGGTCGCCGATGGTGGTGGTGCCGACGAACTCCACGCCGAACTCGCTGTCGATCAGCGAGCGGGCGGTGAACCGGTCGCCGGGCGCGGCCAGTCCGCGGGCGTGCATCATGGCGAGGCGGGCCGAGTTGCCGGTGCCGCACGGCGAGCGATCCACCCGGCCGCTCAGCACGGTGGCACTGCGCAGGCTGCCGTTGGCGGGGTCGTCGTCGCCGATGATCATCGTGTACGAGAGGAAGTTGATCTCGGGGATGGTGGGGTGCTGCACCTTCACCTGCTCCTGTGCGGCGGCGAAGATGCGTTCGCCCACGTCGACCACGGCGCGGGCGCCCTGGCGGGTGAGCCGCACGCCGGCGTGCTCGGCACGCACCAGCACGTAGTAGCAACCGCCGTAGGCGATGTCGACGGGCACGATGCCGATGCCCGGCACCTCGAGTTGCACGTCGAGCGCCTCGACGAACGAGGGCACACCGTCGAGGGTGACGCGCTCGCACCGGCCGTCGCGGCACGTGGCCACCGTGCGCACCAGGCCGGCAGCAGTCTCGAGCACCACCTCGGTCTCGGGCTCGTGCATCGGCACGGCGCCGGTCTCGAGCAGGGTGGTGACCACGCAGATCGTGTTCGAGCCGCTCATCGCATGGGCGCGGTCGGCCTGCAGGATCACGAAGCCGGCATGCGCCTGCGGGTCGGTGGACGGGAACACCAGATTGGCGCTGGCCTGCGGCCGGCCGCGTGGTTCCAGCGCGAGTTCACGACGCACCGTGTCGTCGACCTCGTTGAGGTGGTGCAACTTCTCGCGCGCCGTCAGGCCCGGCACGTCGAACACGCTGCCGAGGTAGCAGGTGCCCTGCTCGCCCTCGGCGTGGGCCTCGTACGCGGTGACCGTCTTGAACGCGCGCACCGGCGTGTCAGTCCTTCGCGAGCGGCGCAGCGAGGGCGGCGCCCAGCACGGTGTGGAGCGCCTCGGTGGCCTCGGTCGACAGCGACAGCAACGGCTGGCGCACCGGGCCCAGGTCGATGCCCTGCATCAGCAGGCCGGCCTTCACCTTCTGGTTGTACTGGCCTTCCTCCATGTGCTGCACCCACGGAAGGATGGCGTCGAAACCATCGCGGGCGGCCTCGAGGTTGCCGGCGTTGGCGGCGTTCATGATGGCGGCGTGGTGGGCGGGCAGCACGTTGGCCGTGCCGGCCAGCCACGAGCGCACACCCCAGAAGAAGTAGTCGGCGGCCTGGTCGTCGCTGCCGCACATGATGGTGATGCGGTCGCCGTAGTGGCGGCGCATGGCGAGGAACCGCGAGAAGTCGCTGCTCGATTCCTTGATGGCCACGATGCCTGGGTGGTCGGCGAGCAGGTCGAGGCACTCGAACCCGATCTCCACGCCGGCGCGTGCCGGGTAGTTGTAGAGCACGACGGGCAGGCCGCCCTCTTCGGCAGCGGTGATGAAGTGTGCGGCAAGCTCGTGCTGTCGGGGCAGCGAGGTGGGCGGAGCGGCCAGCATGATGGCGTCGTAGCCCATGGCCTTGGCCGACTTGGCGTACGACACCACTTCGGCGGTGGAGCCTGCATTGCAGCCGGCCACCATCACGGCGCGGCCAGCGTTGATCTCGATGGCCTTCTCGAACACCTGCAGTCGCTCGTCGTGGCTCATCGCGTAGTACTCGCCGGTGGTGCCGGCCGGCACCAAGCCGTGGCAGCCACCCGAGAGCACGTGCTCGATGATGAGGCCGTAGCGGGAGAGGTCGAGGCTGCCGTCCGCGTGGAAAGGAGTGGCAACGGGAACGTAGACGCCTTCGATGTGCATGGGTGGGGAGGTTAGTGCCATTGCACTGTCGGGCTGAACGACGGCACTAGCGTCGCCGGAATGAAGATCGCTCGCGTCGAGGTGTACGGCCTCGACCTCACCTATGTCCATGGCCAGTACGTGATGTCGGGTGGTCGGGTGATCGAGTCGTTGCCCACCACCTACGTGCGGGTGATCACCGACGACGGCATCAGCGGCTGGGGCGAGGTGTGCCCCCTGGGCACCACCTACCTGCCCTCGCACGCCGGCGGGGCGCGGGCGGCCCTCGAACTGCTGGGGCCGGCGATCATCGGCCTCGACCCCACCGACCTCGGTGCGGTGAACGAGGCGATGGACAGGGCACTGATGGGCCACGAGTACGCCAAGAGCCCGGTCGACGTGGCGTGCTGGGATGTTCTCGGCAAGGCCACCGGCCTCAGCGTCGCCACGCTGCTGGGTGGGCGTCGGCAGGAACGGTTCCCGCTGTACATGGCGGTGCCGCTCGGTTCACCCGAGGAGATGACCGACTACGTGCTGGCCCGCCGCGCCGAGGGCATCCACCGCTTCCAGCTGAAGATCGGTGGCGACCCGAACGTGGACGGCCGCCGTGCCCGACAGGTGATCGAGGCCACGGGCGACGAGGACGTCGTGGTGGCCGACGCGAACTGCGGTTGGCGGTTGAACGACGCCATCACGGCTGCCCGCCTGATGAACGACCTGCCGCGCCTGTACTTCGAGCAGCCGTGCCCGACGATGGAGGAATGCATCGAGGTGCGCAAGCACACCACGCTGCCGATGGTCTACGACGAGATCGTTCACGACGTGCCATCGATGCTGCGGGCCGTGCACGACGGCGGCGCCGGGGCGTTCAACCTGAAGGTGTCGAAGGTGGGCGGCCTGACCAAGGCCAAGTTGATGCGCGACCTCGCGCAGGAACTGGGCATCCAGGTGACCATCGAGGACACGTGGGGTGGCGACGTGGTGTCGGCGACCTCGGCGGCGCTTGCGGCCTCGACCAGGCCCGAGGCGCTGTTGACCGTGTCGTTCATGAACGACTGGACCAACGAGCACGTGGCGGGTTACCAGCCGCGCAGCGTGAACGGGTTCGGCAGCGCGCCCACCGGCCCCGGCTTGGGCATCGAGGTCGACGTGTCGGTGCTGGGAGCGCCCCTCAACGCCTGGTGATCAGCGCATCGTGAACGGGTCGGGCGCGCTGTTGGGCGACGTGTTGACCCACACGGTCTTGGGGCGCGAGTAGTCGAGCAGCGATTCGATGCCGCTCTCGCGGCCGAAGCCGGTGAGACCATCGCCGCCGAATGGCACCATCGGCGAGATCACCTGGTAGGTGTTCACGTAGGCCACCCCGGCGCGGATGCGGCGGGTGACGCGCATGGCCCGGCCCACATCGCGGGTGAACACGCCGGTGGCGTAGTGGAACGGGCTGTCGTTGGCGGCGCGCACCACGTCGTCCTCGTCGTCGAAGACGAAGGCGCTGAGCACCGGCCCGAACAGTTCGTTGCGCGCGGCGGTGATCTCGTTCGAGGGGCACTCGAGCACGGTGGGCGCGTACCACCAGCCGTCGCGGAACTCCGGTGCCAGCACCGGTCGGCCGCCGCCCACGCGCAGCGACGCACCCTCGCTGATCGAGGCACCGACTGCGGCCTCGATGCGCTGCAGTTGACCGGGGGTCGCCAGCGGGCCGACCTCGGTGGCCTGATCCGTCGGGTCGCCCACCACGATGGTGGCGGCGCGAGCGGCAACGCGGTCGAGCACCTCGTCGCGCACCGAGCGGTGAAGGTACACGCGGGTTCCGGCCACGCAGCTCTGCCCGGCAGCCCCGAAGTTGGCGGCGATGATGCCGTTCACGGCGTTGTCGAGGTCGGCGTCGTCGAACACCACGATCGGCGACTTGCCGCCCAGTTCCAGCGTCACCACGGCCAGGTTCTCGGCCGAATGGCGCACGATGTGCCGGGCGGTCTCGTGCCCACCGGTGAAGGCGATGCGGGCCACCAGCGGGTGCCTGGCGAGCGTGGAGCCACACGGGTCGCCCTCACCGGTCACGATGTTCAGCACCCCCGGCGGCAGGCCGGCCTCCTCGGCGATGTGGCCGAGTTCCAGCAGGGCTGCCGGTGCGAACTCGCTGGCCTTCAGCACCACGGCGTTGCCGCACGCGAGCGCGGGGGCCACCTTCACGGCCGAAAGGAACAACTGGTTGTTCCACGGGATCACGCCGGCCACCACGCCGATCGGCTCGCGCAGCGTCATCGCCATCAGTTCGGGCTTGTCGGTGGCGAAGGTGCTGCCCTGCAACTTGTCGGCGGCGCCGGCGAAGTACTCGTAGTACTCGGCGATGTAGTTGGTGGTGGCGCGGGTCTCGCGCAGCAGCTTGCCCGTGTCGCGGGTCTCGACATGGGCGATGTGCTCCGCTCGGCGGGCCAGCGCCTCGGCCATTCGGCGCAACGCCTTGCCGCGCTGGGTGGCGGTGGTTCGTGCCCACGGGCCCTCGTACATCGCACGGTGGGCGGCGCGGACGGCGCGGTCCACGTCTGCGGCGGTGGCGGCGGGGAAGGTGGCCCACTCGACGGCCGTTGCCGGGTCGGCGGTCGGGAGCCGACGCCCGTCGGAGGCGTCGCACCACTCGCCGTCGATGTACATCTGCAGTTGCTCGGTCATCGGCCCTCCTCGGGTTCGTGCAGGAAGTCGCGCACCAGGTCGGCCAGCAGCGCCGGTCGTTCCAGCGGCAGCAGGTGGCGCACCCCGGGCACCACGGCTGCCGTGCCATCGGGCAGCGCGGCGGCGAGGCGTTCGGCCATGGCGGGCGTGGATCGCTGGTCGTCGGCCCCGGTGACCACCAAGGTGGGCGCGGTGATGCGGTGCACCAGCGGCACCAGTTCCTCGTCGCCGGTGGCGAACACCTCGTAGGCGTTGGCGTAGGGCAGCACCTCGTTGGCCAGCATGCGGTCGCGCACGGCCTGCACCACATCGGGGTGGGCGGCAGCGAAGTCGGGCGTGAACCAGCGGTCGAGCGCCGGTTGAACCGAGTCGCGGTAGGCACCCGCGCGCACGTCGGCCACCCGGGCCACGATGGCCGAGCGTTCCTCGGCGGTACGGTCGAACACGCCGCTCACCAGCACCATCCGGCGCACGAGGTGCGGGTGGTCGATGGCGAACCGCTGGGCCACGAGGGCTCCCATCGAGAAGCCGACGAGGTCGACAGCCCCCGGGCCGGTGGAGGCCACCACATCGTGCAGTTGCCGCGCGTACATCGACAGCGAGTACGGGCCCTCGGGCTTGTCGGCATCGCCCAGGCCGAGCATGTCGTAGGTCACCACGGGCAGGCCCAGCGCCGCGGTGAACGGTGCCCACATGTGCCGGTCGAGGCCGACACCGTGCACCAGCACCAGCGGTGTCATCCGCCCTGCGCGTCGCGGGCGGCGGCCTCGGCGGCCAGTTCCTCCATGTCGATGTAGCGGTTGCCGATGCGCGGGTGCAGGCGGCCGCCGGTCGAGACGCCGATGGCCACCAACAGTTCGTCGGGGCCGGGTGCATCGGGCACGTTGAAGTTCAGCGTGAGGTAGTGCGAACGCAGGCCCTCGTCGTGCTTGTGCATCATCGGGATGGCGATGTTGGCGCCCGGGCCCGAGCGGCTGTTGGTGAACGACAGGAACGTGGTGCCGCCCACGGCCGAGCGCAGCACGTTGCCGAACCGCAGCGTGTGGATGATGGCCGAGGCGTGCTCGACCTCGCCGTTGCTGCCCACGAGCGCGGCCTTGCCATAGGCCTCGACACGGTCCCCGCCGCAGGCCAGTTCGAGCGCGGCGGGCACCAGCACGTCGGCCACGGCCGGGGCGATGGCGAGGATCTCGGGGCGCAGGTTCTCGACGAAACCGCGGCCGGCCCACGGGTTGGGCAGCACGGCCGCAACGCCGATCATGCGCACCGGTTCACCGGGGGCTCCCTCGATGTGCACGTCCTCCGCGTAGCGGACGACCTTGCGGATGCCGAACGGCAGGCTGTGGCTCACTTGAACTCCGGGACGACGTGCTGGATGAACAGTTCGAACGAGCGCCGCTGTGCCTCGATGGGGGCGCCGTAGCTGGCGGTGTACATGAAGTCGCTGCCGAGTTCCTCGTAGCGCTTCAACTTGGTGATCACCTCGTCGGGCGTGCCGAACATCAGGTTCTCGCGCAGCGTCGCCGGCTTGTACTCGTCGCGGTGGGCGAGGGTGTCGAGGTCGACCCCCTCGGCGAAGCCGTTGTCGACCGCACCGAGCTGCTTGAACAGGTTCTCGAACTGGCCCGCCTGGCGCTGCACCGAGCGGATGTAGAGGTCGGCGTCGCGTTCGTTCTCCCACACCGCCGCGTACCGCATCGCGGTGATGCGCGGCCGGTTCGGCTTGCCGGCCTTGGCCACTGCGTCGTCGAGTTGGTGGATGTAGGTCTCGAGCTCGCTCATCGGCCGGGTGAGCGGCCAGCACATGATGTCGCAGTCGTTGGCCACGGCCCAGTTGTACGTGTCGGGGTCGCGGGCGGCGATCCAGATCGGCACGTTCGCCTGCACCGGCTTGGGGCACGACGTGGCCTTCGGGAACGACCACCAGTCGCCCTCGTGCTCGTAGTCGCCGGCCCACAGGGCCCGGATGACGGGCAGCATCTCGCGCATCGCGGCGCCGCCCTGACTGGGCTGCAGGCCGGGTGACATGCGGTCGAACTCGCGCTGGTAGGCACCGCGACCGATGCCCAGTTCCAGTCGACCGCCGCTCATCACGTCGAGCAGGGCAGCCTCGCCCGCGACGCGGATGGGGTGCCAGTAGGGGGCCACGATCACGGCGGTGCCGAGGCGGATGCGCGAGGTGGCGGCACCCCACCAGGCCAACAACTGGAACGGGCCCGGCGCGATGGTCATCTCGATGGCGTGGTGCTCCGCGGCCCACGCGATCTCGAAGCCGGCCTCCTCGGCCATCTGCACCATCTCGGTGGTGTGGTGCGCAGCGGCGACCATGTCGTCGCTCGGGTCCATACGCTCGAGGTTGATCGCAAGGCTGAACTTCACGGGGCCCTCCTCTGGTGCGGTTCGGGCCCGAACCTAGCCGATGGCCGGAATCGATTCCTCGAGCGTCCTCGACTCGCGATGCGCCGCGTACACGGTGTGCACGGCCAGCGCGGTGAACACGATGCCGCCGCCGATGAGACCGGCCACGCCGGGGTATTCGTCCTTGAAGATCCAGACCCAGATGGGGCCCAGCACCGGTTCGAGCATCGAGAGCAGTGCTGCCTCGGTGGCCGGTGCCCCCTTGGCGCCCACTGCGAAGATCGCGAGTCCGAAGCCCAGTTGGCCGAAGCCGAACAGGCACAGCACCAGCAGGTCGTGACGGTCGACGCTGAAGGGTTCGCCGAGGGGCAGGGCGATGGCGGTGCTCATCGCGCACGCCAGCAGCATGGCGGGCACCATGCCGATGCCGGGGTGCTTGCGGATGACGATGATGCCGACACCGAAGGTGATGGGAATGAGCAGCGCGATCAGCACCCCGACGACGTTCACGTCCGCGCCCGGTCCCGACACCATGTAGGCGACACCGGCGACCGTGGCGGCGATGGCGACCCATGTGTAGCCGTGCACCACCTCGCCGATGAAGACACGGGCCAGCAGCGCGGCTGCCAGAGGGGTGAGGGCCAGGATCACGAGGGTGACGGCCACACTGGTGTGGCTGAGCGCGGCCACCATCGAGATCGACGACACGCAGAACGAGGCGCCGACCAGCAGACCGGGCACGCCCATCGTGCGGATGCTGGCCAGCGCGCCCCGGCGGTCGCTGATGAGCATGAACACGACGATGCTGACGCACGCCGAGAGCGAACGCCAGAACACGATGGTCCATGCGTTGTCGGTGTGCACACTGCGCACGAACAGGCCACCCGTGCTGAAGATGAGGGAGGCGGCCACCAGCAGGGCGAGGGAAGTGGCACTTCGGCGGGCGGTGTTGCTCACGCACCGATGTTCGCACATCGGTGCATGGTTGATCGGGTGCGACGCCGAGGGCGATGATGGTGGCGATGAGCACCAACAGTGAGGGCCGCTTCGCCGGTCGGGCAGTGATCGTGACGGGTGGGGCCTCGGGCATGGGGGCTGCGTGCGTGGAACAGTTCGCGCAGGGCGGTGCCCACGTGATCGTGGTCGACCGTTCCGCCGAGGGGGCGCAGGCCGTGGCCGATCGTCACGGACAGGGCGCGCCGGTGGTGGGCAGCGTGGGCGATTCAGCGCTCTGCGACCACGCGGTCGCCGAGGCGGTGCGCCGCCACGGTCGGCTCGACGCGGTGGTGAACGCCGCAGGAATCATCGTGCGGGCGAGCGGCGTCGACACCGACGATGCCGCGTGGGAGCGCATCATGAACGTGAACGTGAGTGGCACGTTCTTCATGTGCCGTGCCGCCCTTCGGGTGATGGTGCCGGCCGGGCGCGGCGCCATCGTGAACTTCGGATCGATCTGGGGTGACCTCGGCTCGTCGGGCGTGGCGGCCTACTGCGCCTCGAAGGGCGCGGTGCACAACCTCACCAGGGCCTTGGCGATGGACCACGCGGGGCAGGGCATCCGCGTGAACGCGGTGTGCCCGGGTGAGGTGAACACGCCGATGCTGCAGAGCGAGCGCAGCGAGGCCGTGACCCAGGAGTTGCTCGATCGCATCGCAGCCACCGTGCCGATGGGCCGCCTCGCCGCTCCGGAGGAGATCGCCCGGGTCGTGGCATTCCTCGCCAGTGACGAGGCGTCGTACATGACCGGCGCGATGGTGAGCGTCGACGCAGGATACGGGGCCCGCTGATGCAGTACCGGCGGCTCGGCAACAGCGGTATCAAGGTGGCCCCCCTGGGCCTCGGCACCGACAACATCCTGAACCCCACGGCGGAGGACGAATCGGCGCGGATGATCCTGCGCGCGCTCGACGGTGGCATCAACCTCATCGACACGGCGAACAGCTACCGACAGGGCGAGAGCGAGCGTGTGATCGGTGAGACGCTCGCGAACAGCGGCCGTCGCGACGAGGCCGTCATCGCCACGAAGGTGCACTACCCGATGGGGCCGGGGGTGAACGACCGCGGCAACTCGCGCCGGCACATCATGCGCGCCTGTGAGGATTCGCTGCGCCGGCTGCGCACCGACCGCATCGACCTGTACCAGTTGCACCGGCCGGATTTCGAGGTGCCCGTCGACGAGACACTGGGCGCCCTGACCGATCTGGTGCGTCAGGGCAAGGTGGTGGCCATCGGTTCCTCGACCTCACCCGCGTGGCGTGTGGTGGAGTGCATGTTGCGTGCGGAACTGAAGGGCTTCGTGCCGCTGGCCACCGATCAGCCTCCGTACAACCTGCTCGATCGGCGCATCGAGAACGAGCTGGTGCCCGCGGCGCTGGCCTACGGCATCGGTCTGTTGCCGTGGTCGCCGCTGGCGATGGGTGTGCTGGGTGGGCGGTACGCCGACGACGACATCCGCGTGGAGGGTTCACGGGCCGCGGTGCGCGGCGGCATCTACGCCGAACGCGTCAGCCAGCGTGCGGTGGAGACCGGCAACCGCTTCGTGCGGCTGGCCCGCGAGATGGGCGAGGACGCGGCGCGTCTGGCCATCACGTGGGTGAAGGACCAGCCGGCCGTGGTGGCACCGCTGATCGGCCCCAAGTCGGTGGAGCAACTCGAGCACTTCCTGCCCGTGCTCGAGATGTCGCTGACGCCCGAGATGGCTGCGGCGTGCGACGGGATCAACCCGCCCGGCTCGGCCGCCGCGAACTTCCACAACTCGGCGCCCTGGATGAAGATGCAGATCTAGATGCGCCCGGCCACCCTCAGCAGGGCCTCGGCGGTGAACAGGTCGAGGTGGCCGCCGCCGGCGTTCTTGAAGATGGTGATGTCGTCGGGTGAGGTGCGGCCGACGCGGCCGGCCACGAGGTCGTGCAGGTCACCCAGCACGTCGGCCTCGGTGATCGCCCCGCTGGCGATGGGCGAGAGGATGTCGCCGACGCCGTCGAATGCGGGCTCGCGGCGGTCGACGAAGACGAGGCCGCGGGCCATCGCCTCGTCGTCGGTCTCGCGGGTCGCGGGGGTGTAGCCGCCCACGAGGTCGAGGTGCGAGCCCGGCTTGAGGTCGGCGCCGAACACGAGCGGTTCGGTCGAGCGCGTGCAGGTGCTGATCACGTCGCTGACGCGCACCGCGGCCTGCAGGTCGGTGGCCACCTCGGCGGCCAGGCCGTCGGTGACGAGGTCGGCCACCACCTCGCGCGCACGGTCGGCGTTGCGGTTCCACACCAGCACCCGGTCGATGCCGGGGCGGGCGGCGCAGTGGGAATGGGCGAGTGGGCGCGCCATCGCCCCGGCGCCCACCACCAGCAGCGTGCGCGCGTCGGGCCGGGCCAGCAGGCGGGCGCCGAGACCGGAGTCACCGGCGGTGCGCCAGCGGGTCAGCATCGTGCCGTCCATCGAGGCCAGCGGTCGGCCGTTGTGTGCGTCGAAGATCACCACCACGGCCTGCACGGCGGGCAGGTCGCCCTCGTAGAGGTTGCGCGGGGTGCCGGTCACCATCTTCGTGCAGGCGAACCGGTCGGGGTCGACGGCCGACCGCACGAAATAGTTGCCGTTCTCGTCGCCGAGCAGTGTGTCGGCGATGCTGATCGGCGGCCGCCGGTGCGCCTGTTCGAGCGCGTCCATCACGACGGGGAAGGTGAGCAGTCGGTTCACCTCTGCGGCATCGAAGAATTCCATGGGCCCTCCCTGTTGTCCGGTCGAAGCGGGTCAGACGATGTTCTTCTCGGCGCGGGCGAGGCCGCGCTCGAAGCGGTCGGCGGCGAAGGCGCTGATGTCGATGGTGGGCGTTCGCCCCAGCACCATGTCGCGCATCACCTCGCCCACGGCGGGGCCCAGTTGGAAGCCGTGGCCGCTGAAGCCGGTGGTGTAGAGGAATCGGCTGGGCGTCTCGAACTCGCCGATGAGCGCGTTGTGGTCGGGTGTGGTCTCGTAGAAGCCGTTCCAACCGCCGGCCACGCCGACCTCCAACAGCCCCGGTGCCCGGCGTGCCACGACCTCCGCGGTCTGTTCCAGCCAGTCGGCACGGGTGGGTGCGTCGAAGCCGGCGGGCTGGTGGGGGTCGGCCATGCCGAACAGCAGGCCCTCGCCCTCGGTGTGGAAGTAGAAGCCGGTGGCGAAGTCGATGGTCATCGGCACGTTCGCCGGCCGGTTCGGCATCGGCTCGGTGTACCAGATGGGACGCGACACGGGCACCACGGGCAGGGTGCGGCCCACCATCCGTGCCACCTGGTCGGCCCACGCCCCCACGGCGCAGACCACGGTGTTCGTGCGGATGGAACCCTTGGCGGTGTGCACCACGCTGATGCGGTCGCCGTCGAGCCCGATGCCCGTGGCCGGGCACTGCTGCACCACGCGGGCGCCCATCTCGCGGGCTGCCGCGGCGTAGCCGAACACCACCATCTCGGGGTTCACGTGCCCGTCGCGGGGGCAGAAGGTGGCGGCCAGCACGTCGTCGATCTCGATGAGCGGTGACAGTTCCTTGGCCTGCTGCGGCGTGAGCATGCGGCTCGGCACGCCCATCGCGTTCTGCATCGCCACGCTGGCCTCGAAGTCGGCGACGTGCTCGGGTTCGGTGAGCAGGAACAGGTAGCCCACCTGCTTCAGTTCGATGTCGGCGCCGGGGCGCACGTGGAAGTCCTCGAAGGCTGCCACCGAACGCTTGGCCAGTTCGATGTTGATCTCGTCGGAGAACTGCAGGCGGATGCCGCCGGCGGACTTGGAGGTGCTGCCGCACGCCAGCTGGTCGGCCTCGATCAACACGATGTCGGTGCAGCCGGCCTCGGCGAGGTGGAACGCGGTGCTGGCGCCCATCACGCCGCCGCCGATGATCACGACCTCTGCCTCGTCGCGCCATTCGCTCACTGGTGCACCCCTTTCGTCGCGTGTTTCCTATCATTCGCGAATGGCCGAGAGAGAACCTCCCATCCAGCCCGTGAACGCCACCACGATGCCCCGTTTCGCCGGGTCGTCGACGTTCGTGCGGGTTCCCGAACTGGGTGCCGTGGCCTACTGCGACGTGGCGGTGCTGGGCGTGCCGTTCGACGGTGGCGTGTCGTTCCGCCCCGGCGCTCGCTTCGGCCCGATCTCGGTGCGTCAGGCATCGCGGGCCATCCGCCCGGCCTATCACCCCGAGTACGACGTGCAACCGTTCGCGATGCTGCAGGTGGCCGATGCGGGCGACGTGCCGTGCAACCCGTACTCGATCAGCGAGTCACTGGCGGCCGTCGAGGCCCGGGCCAGCGAACTGCTCGGCCCTGCCGACGGCCCGCATCCGGTGGGTGCGCTGGTGTCGATCGGCGGCGACCACACCATCGCCTACTCGTTGCTGAAGGCCGTGAACCGCCGGTTCGGCAAGGTGGCGGTGCTGCACTTCGATGCCCACCTCGACACATGGGACACCTATTTCGGTGAGGCGTTCACCCACGGCACCCCGTTCCGCCGGGCGGCGGAGGAAGACCTGTTCGACAAGGCTTCGTCGATGCACGTGGGCATCCGTGGCCCCATCTACTCGCCGCAGGACTACGAGAACGACGCCGAACTGGGTTTCCGCATCATGAGTTGCGACGACGTGCAACGTCTCGGCGTGGACGGTGCGATCGAGCGCATCAAGCAGCGGGTGGGCGACACGCCGCTGTACATCTCGATCGACATCGACGTGCTCGACCCCGCACACGCCCCGGGCACGGGCACGCCCGAGATCGCCGGCCTCAGTTCACGCGAACTGGTGATGATGCTGCGCGGCCTGGCCGGGCTGAACGTGGTGTCGGGCGACGTGGTGGAGGTTGCGCCGGCCTACGACCACGCCGAGATCACCTCGCTGGCCGCGGCGACGCTGGTCTACGAACTGATCTGCCTGCTGGCGCGCCGCTGACCGAACGGGTTGCCGCGCATCTCGCTGACGGCCACGGCCACCAGCACCAGCGCGCCGCCCACGAGGTCACGCCAGTGCAGCGCCTCGTCGACGATCAGCCACGACACGAGCACGCCCACCACCGGGGTGAGGTACAGCGCCACGGCGACCCGGTTCGTCGGTTGGTTTGCCAGCACCAGGCACAGCAGCAGGTAACTGGTCGCCGAACCCACGCCCAGCAGCACCGCCGCGATCAACGCCTTGGGCAGGATGTCGCCGCGCACCATGCCCCGGAACGGTTCGAGCACCGAGGGCAGATCGGCCTTCACCTCGCTGCGGTGCAGCAGGTCGAAGATGCAGGCCGGCACCACGAACACCAACGCACCCACCTGGGTCATCGCCGCGGTGGCGAGGGGGTGAACCCCTTCCGACGCCTTGCGCACGTTGGCGGTGTAGATGCTGAAGGTGGCCACCGTGCCGAGCAGCAGCAGGACGGGCACGACCGGCGACGGCCCGGAACGCTCGGTGAAGATGCCCGAGGCCACGAGCGCTCCGGCGAAGCCGATGACGAGGGCGACGGCGGGACGGGCCGTGAGGCGGTCGCCCGCCAGCAGCAGCCCCGCGATGGCCACGCCGATCGGCTCGAGGCCCACCACGACGCTGGCGATGATGGCCGAGCCCTCGTCCACGCCGATGCCCATCAGCACGGCCATCAGCCCGAGTCCGAGCATGCCGATCTTCATCAACCGCCAGCGCACGGCGCGGTCACGGGGGATGTGCTTGCGGGCGACGAACACCAGCGCACCCGCAGCGACGATGAACCGGATGAGGTTCGTGGTGGCGGGGCCGAAACTGTCGCCGGCGATCTTGTACGCCGGCAGGCTGCTGCCGAAGTACAGCACGATCACGCCGAGTGCGGCCCGAACCCCGATGCCTGCCGGACGTTGCTCGGCGTCGGGGCTGTTCGGCACGTCCGGATACTAGACATCCGGACACTGGGGGCACCGGTTCGGCTCTTGCGCCACACGGGGGCGATGGCGCGGGGCGATGGCGTGGACGCCAGTGCCATGCTACTGTTCCCCCACCTCCGCCCCGGTGGGCAGGCGGAGGCCCTCGCCCTCACCCCTCACCGGGTCGGTCGGGGATGGAGCCCACTCCTTACCCAAGGGGGAGAACAATGATCAAGTCCAAGCGCACGGGTGCCAAGCTCGTGGCGTTCCTGGCGGCGGCGAGCGTGATCGCCGGTGCATGCGGCAGTGATGACAGCAGCACCGCGACCACCGCAGCCCCCGCCTCCTCGGAGGCCCCCGCGACCACCGGTGGTGGCAGCGGCGGCGGCACCAAGGTCGTCATCTCGACCGACCTGCCCATGCAGGGTGCATCGGCTGACGCCTCGCGCGACACCGTCCGCGCCGTGCAGATGGTGATCGACGAGTACAACGCCTCGGGCGGCAAGTACCAGGTGGAGCTCAAGGAGTACGACAACTCGACCGCTGCCAAGGGTGGCTGGGACGACGCGACGTGCGCCAAGAACGCCTCCGACCACGTGGCCAACACCGCTGAGGTGGCCGTGATGGGCACCTACAACTCGGGCTGCGCCAAGATCGAGCTCCCGGTCCTCAACGAGGATGCCTCGGGCCCGATGCTGATGATCTCGCACGCCAACACGAACCCCGGCCTCACCAAGGCCTGGGATCCGGGCGAGCCCGACAAGTACTACCCGACCGGCGTCCGCAACTACGGCCGCGTCATCGCCACCGACGATTACCAGGGTTCGGCCGGCGCCCAGTTCGCCCAGCAGGAGCTGAAGGTCACCAAGTGCATCGTGCTGAACGACGCCCAGACCTACGGTGTGGGCGTTGCCACGGCGTTCGCCGAGGAAGCCAAGAAGATCGGCATCGAAGTGCTCGCCGAAGAGGCGTGGGACGCGAAGCAGCCGAACTACACGGCGCTCTTCGAGGGCTTCAAGGCCCTGAACCCCGACTGCGTGTACCTCGGCGGCATCAACGACAACAACGGTGAGCAGCTGGTCCGTGACAAGGTGGCCGTGCTCGGCCCGAACGACGGCCCGGTCAAGCTGGTCGCTCCCGACGGTTTCACCGGCTACCCGACGCTGCAGTCGATGGCCGAGTCGCAGGGCATGTACATCACGTTCGCCGGTCTGCCGGCGTCGCAGCTGCTGGCCAACGGCGGTGCGGGTGCGGACTTCGTGAAGAAGTTCAACGAGAAGTTCGGCGCTGACCCGGCTTCGGCTTACGCCATCTACGGCGCTGCCGCTGCCCAGTTCATCCTGGCCGCTCTCGAGGCCTCGGACGGCACCCGCAAGGGCGTCCGCGACGCTGCCTTCTCGGGCAACATCAAGATCGCGGCCGAGAAGTCCGTGATCGGCAAGGAGTTCGGCATCGACACCACCACGGGTGACGTGACGGTGAAGGACATGTCGATCCAGCTGATGAAGGACAACACCGAGACCTTCCTCATGGCGTGGGCCATCTGACCACGCAGTTGATCCGTCGGGTCGCCTCGGCGCCCCGGCATCACTGACAACGTTGGGAAACGGGGTGGCTCCGTTCTGCGGAGCCACCCCGTCCCATACGGAACACCGCCGCCGCCGGTGAATGCGGCGTGTCCATCAGTTCATCGAGGTACCGGGGGGTACACCTTGACGTCGAGTTCGGCACTCCGGGCGAAGCTGCCCAAAACGCCGGTGGGGATCGTCGGCCTGACCTTTCTGGTCGCGGCCACGCTGTCCGTCCTCATCAGTTTCGTCCAACGCCCGCAGTCGGTGACCCAACTGCTGGTGATCGGTCTCTCGAACGGCGCCACCTACGCGCTGATCGCACTGGGCTACACGATGGTGTACGGCATCATCGAACTCATCAACTTCGCCCACGGCGACCTGTTCATGCTCACGTCGGTGTTCGGCGGGGTGATGATCAACGACTGGTTCAACCAGAACACCTCGAACGGCACTGCGTGGGCGTTCCTGGCGGTGACGCTGGTGCTCACGATGTTGTTCGGCGCACTGATGAACATGTCGATCGAACGACTTGCGTACCGGCGCCTGCGCAATGCCCCGAAACTGGCGCCGCTGATCACCGCCGTTGGCGTGAGCTTCATCCTCCAGAACCTCGGCATCCTCGACAAGATCTTCGGCATCAAGTGGAACGGCTCGGCCCCCCAGCCGCGCAACAAGGTGCTGCCCGACTCGAAGATCACGATGGGCAGCATCGAGATCCGCACCGTCGACCTCATCGTCATCCTGGTCACCGTGCCGCTGCTGCTGCTGATGACCTGGATGGTGCAGCGCACCAAGGTCGGCAAGGCCATGCGCGCCACCGCCCAGGACCGTGACGCTGCCCTGCTGATGGGCATCAACGTCGACCGGGTGATCTCGTACACCTTCGCGCTCGGCGGTGCCCTCGCCGGTGCGGCCGGCGTGCTCTTCGTGCAGGTGAACGGCCAGACCCGTTACGACGCCGGCTTCCGCCTCGGTCTCATCGCCTTCACGGCCGCCGTGCTCGGCGGCGTGGGCAACCTCCTCGGCGCCGTGGTCGGCGCCGTGCTGCTCGGCGTGATCCACGCCCTCAACGACGGACGTGTGTTGCTGCCCGACGGAGCACCGCAGTGGATGGTCGACTTCACCGGCCAGAAGTGGACCCAGACGGTCACCTTCGGAATCCTCATCCTGATGATCATCTTCAGACCCGGGGGCATCTTCGGGAAGCACCAACAGGAGAAGGTGTGATGGCTACCAACACCTCACTGCTCGACCGCCTGAAGGGCACCAGCCGGCTGAAGCTGGGCCTCGGCGCCCTCGGCCTGCTGATCGCCCTCGTGCTGCCCCAGTTGGGCATCACCAAGGACATCGAGGGCCCGCTGCCCATCGCCACCGTGGTGCTGATGGCGGTCTACGCCCTGTTCGCCCTCGGCCTGAACATCGTGGTCGGCTTCGCCGGTCTGCTCGACCTCGGCTTCGTGGCGTTCTTCCTCTTCGGTGCGTACACCAGTGCGTGGCTGATGTCGGACTTCGCCATCCAGGTCACCGGCCGCGGCGGCGCATGGGAAGACCTCAGCGTGCACTTCTTCTCCACGGCCAAGCCCGAGGCGTTGGGCATCCACATCTCGTTCTGGCTGGTGATCATCGTCGCCGCCGTGGTGGCCGCCATCGCCGGCGTCATCATCGGTTGGCCCACGCTGAAGCTGAAGAGCGACTACCTCGCCCTGGTCACCCTCGGCTTCGGCGAGATCCTCCCCGAGTTGTTCCGCAACTCGGAGAAGTTCCCGCTCGGGGGCTACAACCTCACCAACGGCACGAAGGGCATCGGCCCGATCGACGCCATCGGCCTCGGGTTCCACACCATCGGCAAGACCGAATACAAGTGGCGCTACTACGTGATCATGGTGTTCTGCGGCCTGTTCGTGTGGATCTCGGTGGCGCTGCGCGACGGCCGTCTGGGCCGTGCGTGGATGGCCATCCGCGAGGACGAACTGGCAGCGAGCCTGATGGGCGTGCCGCTGCGACGCACGAAGCTGTGGTCGTATGCGGTGGGCGCCGTGGCCGGCGGTGTGGGCGGAGCGTTCTACGCCACCATCGTGGGCACGGTGAACGTCGACACGTTCACGTTCCAGTTCTCGATCATCATCCTCTGCGCGGTCATCCTCGTCGGCATGGGCAACGTGTGGGGCGCCATCATCGGTGCGGCCATCATCACGTGGCTCAGCGACAACGGCCTGAAGTGGGGCGGTCTGCGGTTGGGTCAGCTGTTCGGCAACGACAAGGGCTGGAACCTGGTGCAGTACCAGTTCGCCTTCTTCGGCATCATCCTGGTGCTGATGATGCTGTTCCGTCCGGAGGGCATCATCCCCGCCGCACGGTCGAAGGAAGTCAAACAGGCCGAGAAGGCGGCCCAGACCGCGGGGGCAACGGCATGAGCAACGTGTTGGAAGCAACGGGCGTGACCGTGCAGTTCGGTGGTCTCACCGCCTGCAACGACATCGACTTCGCCATCCCGAAGGAATCGATCGTCGCCCTCATCGGCCCCAACGGCGCCGGCAAGACCACGTTCTTCAACGTGCTCACCGGGCTCTACCAGCCGACCTTGGGCACCGTGGTGTTCGACGGCGAGTCGGTGGTGGGTGTGCAGCCGCACCTCATCGCCGCACGCGGCATGGCCCGCACGTTCCAGAACATCCGCCTCTTCGGTGCCATGACGGCGGCCGAGAACGTGATGGTGGCGATGCACCCGCACCTCAAGGCGGGCGTCACCAACACCATCTTCCGCAGCCGCAAGCAGCGTGCCGAGGAACGCGGAGCACGCGAGACGGCGAGGGAACTGCTCGAGTTCGTGGGCATCGGCGGCACCGACGAGGAATTCGCCAAGAACCTGCCCTACGGCGACCAGCGCCGCCTCGAGGTGGCCCGGGCGCTGGCACTGCGCCCCAAGCTGTTGCTGCTCGACGAGCCGACCGCTGGCATGAACCCGCAGGAGTCCGCGGCGTTCACGGCGTTCGTGCACCGCATGCGTGACGAGCGGGGCATCACCGTGCTGCTCATCGAGCACGACATGAAGGTGGTGATGGGCACGGCCGAGCGCATCACCGTGCTGGAGTACGGCGCGAAGATCGCCGAGGGCACGGGCGCCGAGATCCGCGCCAACCAGCGAGTGATCGAGGCCTACCTGGGCAAGGCAGCAGCGGAGGGCGCGGCATGAGCAGGAACGCAGCACGCGAGGCCGGCGGCGAACCGCTGCTGTCGGTCGACGACATCCACGTGTACTACGGCAACATCGCCGCGGTGAAGGGCATCTCGCTGAAGGTGTACGAGGGCGAGATCGTCACCCTCATCGGTGGCAACGGCGCCGGCAAGAGCACCACGATGCGCACCATCTCCGGTCTGCTCTCGCCGAAGAAGGGCAGCATCACCTTCGAGGGCGAGACGATCAGCGGCATGAAGGGTTTCGAGGTGGCTGCCCGCGGCATCGCCCAGAGCCCCGAGGGCCGTCACATCTTCCCGCGCATGAGCGTGGCCGAGAACCTCGACCTCGGCGCCTACATGCGCAAGGACAAGAGCGAGATCCACACCGACATCGAGCGGATCTTCGACCTGTTCCCGCGTCTCAAGGAGCGCATCCACCAGAAGGCCGGAACCCTCTCGGGTGGCGAGCAGCAGATGCTGGCGATGGGTCGTGCACTCATGGCGCGCCCGCACCTGCTGCTGCTCGACGAGCCGTCGATGGGCCTGGCGCCCGTGCTGGTCGACGCCGTGTTCGAGACCATCCAGCGCGTGAACGAGCAGGGCACCACGGTGCTGCTCGTGGAGCAGAACGCGTTGGTGGCCCTGAACATCGGCGACCACGCGTACGTGCTCGAGACCGGCCACATCAGCCTCGACGGCCCGGCCAAGGAACTGGCGCACAACGACGAGGTCCGCAAGGCCTATCTCGGCGAGGACTGAACCCGTGCCCAGCCCGTCGTACGTCGCGTCGGCGGGCAGTCCGCTGACACCCGACCCTGCGCTGGTCGCCCGGCTCGCCGGTCGACCGGACGTCGGTGAGATCCTGCACGATGTGGTGGTGCCGGTTCGTTCCGGCCACGCCTTCGAGGCGCCTGCCGGTTCGGTGGTGCGCTTCAGCTCGATGGGCCCGCAGGTGGTGGACCTGAACGTGTGGAGCCGGCACGATCCGCGTGAGCGGTTCTGGGCCAGCCGAACCCGGCAGTTCTACGGCACGCACGTCAGCGTCGGTGCACGCCTGTGGTCGAACCTTCCGTTCCTGCGCCCGTTGGCCTCGTTCGTGGTCGACACGGTGCAGTACGGGCGCGACGCCGACGATGCGGGTTGCCACGACCTGCTGGGCACCCGCTGCGACCCGTACGTGAACCAACTGCTGTCGGGCTCGGCCTACGACTTCCATTGCCATTCGAACCTCACTCGGGCCGTCACGCCCTACGGACTCACCGAGTTCGACGTGCACGACGTGATCAACCTGTTCCAGGTGACCGGCCTGATGCCGGACGACAAGCGCTACTTCATGAAGGAGTGCCCGGCGAAGGCCGGCGATCACGTGGAGCTGCTGGCCGAGACCGACCTGCTGATGGCCGTGTCACTGTGCCCGGGCGGCGACCTGGCGCTGCCCATCTGGGGCCCCGGCAGCGACGGTGAGCCGAACTGCAACCCGTTGCACGTGCAGGTGTTCCGCCCCGATGCGGCGTTGCTGGAGGGCTGGAGCCCGTCGGTGCGGGCGAAGTACCGCGGCGCCCACGGCACCCGTCACGGCATGACGCCACCCGAGGGCACACCGCCGCCGTTGAACCAGCGCGTCGCCGTCGACGACTGACGCCGCCGTCTCAGCCGCGCTTGGCGATGGTGCTGCCGCCGAAGATCTGCCGGGTGGGCAGGATCTCGACAGCCGTGAGGTCGACGTTCTGGGGCAGGTCGAGCGCGGCGTTCACGACGGCCGCGACGTCGTCGGGTTGCACCGCATCGAAGTCGGCGTAGAGCCGTTCGTGGGCGGCCTCGTTGCTGCCGAACACGCCGTCGTAGAGGCGGGTCTGCACGCGACCGGGCATCAGCACGGTGACGCGCACGTCGGTGCCGAGCAGGTCGCAGCGCAATCCCTCGGCGAACGCGTGGAGGGCCGCCTTGGTGGCGGCGTACACGGCGCTGTTCGGCGTGGGGTGCTTCCCGGCGATCGAGCCCAGGAACACGATGTGGCCGTGGTTGCGCTCGATCATGCCGGGCAGCACCAGTCGGGTGACGTGCAGTGCAGCCCGCAGGTTGACGTCGACCACGAGTTCGATGACATCGGCGCTGTTCGCCGCGAACGGCTCGAGTGCGGGCAGCACGCCGGCGTTGTTGACCGCGACGTCGATGGCCAACCCGGCGAGCGCGGCCTCCGTGGCGGCCCTGTCGCGCAGGTCCACCCCGTGGGCGGTGGCACCCGTCTCGGCGGCCAGGGCACGCAGGTCGTCGTCGTCGACGGCGGCCGCGTGCACCTGCATGCCGCGTGCCACGAACGACCGCACGATCGCGGCGCCGATGCCACGGGATGCGCCCGTCACCAGCGCCTGCCGGTAGCGCGCCGCGTGCTCGCCGGGGGCCGGGGTCACCGGTGCACCGAGGCGTGATTGGTGTCGAGCAGGCGCACCTTGTTGACCGCATCGATGCGGGCCTCTGCCATGCGATCGGCCGCCCGGTAGTAGGGAATGCCGTCGCGGTCGGCGATGGCGAACACCTCGAGCGTGCGGTCGTAGACCCGGCGCACGTTCGCCCATGCCCGCTCGCCCTGGAAGCCTCCCTTGCGGAAGCGGTCGGTGTCGAAGATGGTGCCACCCGAGTTCGCCACGTAGTCGACGGCGTAGGTGATGCCGCGGGCCTGCAACTCGTCGCCGTGGCGTTCCTCGGCGAGGATGTTGTTGGCGCTGCCGGCCACCACCTTGCCGCGCAGGCGCGCGATGGTGTCGTCGTTGATGATCGCGCCGAGCGCGTACGGGGCGAAGATGTCGGCGTCGACGTCGTAGATCTCGTCGGGCGAGCACGTCTGCACGCCGTAGGTCTCCACCGCCTCGGCCACCTTGTCGGCGTCGACATCGGCCACCGTCACGCGGGCCCCCTCGTCGACCATCAGCTTCAGCGCCTTCGAGCCACACACACCCAGGCCCTGCAGCGCCACCGTGCGACCCTTCAGGCTGTTGTCGCCCCACACCCGCAGCGCGCACGCCTTGGTGGCCAGCACCGAACTGAGCGCGGTGGCGGGCGAGATGTCGCCGGCGCCGCCCGCGTGGGTGGGCAGGGTGACCACGTGGTTGGTCTCGCTGTAGAGCGTCTCCATGTCGTCGAGCGTGGTGCCCACGTCCTCGCCGGTCATGTACTCACCGCCCTGTTGGTCGATGAACCGGCCCATGGCCCGCATCAACGCCTCCGACTTGTCCTTCTTCGGGTCACCGATGATGACGGCCTTGCCGCCGCCGAGGTTCACGCCGGCCGCGGCGTACTTGTAGGTCATGCCGCGCGCGAGGCGCATCGCGTCGAAGATCGCGTCCTCCTCGCGGTCGTAGGTCCACATCCGCAGGCCTCCGGTGGCCGGGCCGAGCGCAGTGGAGTGGATGGCGATCACGGCACGCAGGCCCGAGTCGCTGTCGTTGCAGATGACCAGCTTCTTGAAGCGGTAGCGGGTCATGTAGTCGAGGATCTTGGCGTCCATGTGTGTGTCTCCGATCAGGCTGCGGTGTATCCACCGTCGACGAGCAGGATTGCCCCGGTCACGTAACTGCTGGCATCGCTGGCGAGGAACACCACCGGCCCGACCAGTTCGTCGGGGTGGCCGCGGCGGCCCATCGGCGTGTACTGCAGCACCTGGGCACGCTTCTCCGGCCGGGCATGCTCGTCGGTGGCGCCCGACATGATGTTCTCGAAGTAGCCGGGCGAGAAGGCGTTCACGCGGATGCCGTGCGGCGCCCATTCGACTGCCATCACCTTCGTCATCTGGTTCACTCCGCCCTTGGCGGCCGAGTAGGCGGTGAGGCCCTTGATGCCCACCTCGCCGGCGATCGAGGAGTTGTTGGCGATGGAGCCGCCGGTGCCCTGCGCCAGCATCTGGCGGGCGGCGAACTGGGTGCAGTTGAAGTAGCCCTTGAGGTTGATGGCGAGGATGGTGTCCCATGCCTCCTCGGTGACGTCCTCCGCCGGCTCGATGATGTCGATGCCGGCGTTGTTGACCAGCACGTCGATGCGGCCGAAGGCGGCCACCGTGTCGTCGATCAGCTGTTGGCAGCTGGCCCGGTCGGCGGTGTCGACGCGCAGGCCCAGCGCCGTGCCACCCGCAGCGGTGATCTCGGCCGCGGTGGCCTCGGCCTCGCTGAGCGTGCGCGAACAGGTGATGACCGTGGCGCCGTGACGGCCCATGCCGAGGGCGATGGCCTTGCCGAGGCCGCGGCCCGAGCCGGTGACGATGCTCACCTTGCCGGTCAGGTCGAACAGGTTGGTCATGTGGTTGCCTTTCTGTGGCTGGTGGATTCCTGGAGTGCGGCGAGCGCCGCTGCCGACGTGGCCCGCCAGTCGGCCACGTTGCGTTCCTTCACGTGATCGAAGCCGCGCACGCCGTCGGCGAGCGCCAGCAGGCCAACGACCTCGTCGTAGCGTTCCGGTTGCCCGGCCAACACCTGCAGCGCCGCACGCACCTGACCGAGGTACTCGTCGGCGAGGCGACGCTCGAGGCGGCGGTGTGCCGAGTGGCCGAACACGTCGAGCACGGTGCCGCGGGTGCGGCGCAGCGCCCGCAGGGCGCCGAAGGCGGCGGGCGCGGTGCGGCGCAGGCCCACCTTGCGGCGCAGGCCCACGCGGCGCAGCCCCGGGGGCTGCAGCAGGTACTCGATGCGGGCGCCCTTGCCGAACTGCGCCTC
>JBJTXX010000041.1:0-312 GCA_046082485.1 Actinomycetota bacterium | reverse complement strand
GCCGCCTCGCGGGCCGCTGCTGCCGGCTGCGTTGCGCGAGTCGCCCTCGTCGGCGGTGACGACGTAGCGGCCATTGCGGCCGAACACGAACAGGCCGTCGGGCTCGCGCATCGAGGTGTAGGACTGGGTGGGCGAGTACCCGCCGCCGACCGTGAGATCAGCGAGGTGGCTGGTCGTGCCCAGACCGAAGTAGGTGACGGCCTTGGTGCGCAGCGACAGGCGCACCACCCCGTTGTTCTCCTGCAGCGTCACGAAGGCGTAGCGGCTCTTCTTGTCGAAGGTGACGCTCTCGGGCTCGAGTGTGTTGGGTTC
>JBJTXX010000040.1:0-5674 GCA_046082485.1 Actinomycetota bacterium | reverse complement strand
ATCGACCTTGTCGGTGCTCACCTCGAAGAGCGCCTCGTCGGCGGCAACGGTGTCGCCCACCTTCTTGAACCACCGCGTGATCGTCCCCTCGGTGACGGTCTCACCGAGTTGGGGCAGGGCGACGTCGGTCATGGCGGTGATCCTCCGGATCTCTCAGGCGTTCAGGCTTCGTCCGGTGAGCGACAGCATCGTCTCGCCGAACAGCTCGGTCAGGCTGGGGTGCGGCTGGATGAACTCTGCCACCTCGGCGACGGTCGCCTCCCAGTTCACGGCGAGATAGCCGCCGCTCAGCTGCTCGGTGACCCACGGTCCCACCATGTGCACGCCCAGCACCTGGCCGGCCGTGCCGTCGGCGTTCTTCTTGGCGATGATCTTCACGAGACCGTCGAGCTCACCGAGGATCTGTGCCCGGCTGTTGGCCCGGAACTGGTGCTTGGCCACCACCACGTCGTGGCCGGCCTCACCGGCGGCTTCCTCGCTGGGGCCCACGAACGCCACCTCCGGGTGGCAGTAGATGGCCCACGGCACGCGGTCGTACGCCACGGGGTTCGGGTGCTCGCCAAGGATGTGCTTGGTGACGAGGATCGCCTCGGCGTAACCGACGTGCGCGAGTGCAGGGGTGTTCACGAGGTCGCCGATGGCGTAGACGCCCGGCTCGCCCGTGCGGCAGTACTCGTCGACCTGCACGAAGCCACGCTGGTCGACCTGCACGGCCGTGCCCTGCAGACCCAGTTGGTCGGCGAACGGGCGACGACCGATGCTGACGACCACTGCGTCGACCTCGAGATGCTGCACGTCCTCGCCATCGGCGCCGAAGTGCACCGTCGTGCCGCCGTTGCCGTTCGGCGTGTGGCCCGAGACCTTCACGCCGGTGCGGATGTCGATGTTCTTCTTCTTGAAGCTGCGCACCACGACATTGGCGACATCAGTGTCGAGGCCGGGGAGGATCTTGGGAAGTCCTTCGAGGATGGTGACCTGCGAGCCGAGGTCGGCGAACGTGCTGGCGAACTCGCAGCCGATGGCGCCGCCACCGATGACGGCCACACGGGCCGGCAACGACTGCAGCATCAGCACCTCGTCGCTGGTCATGACCGGGCCGCCCGGTTCGAAACCGGGGATGACCCGCGGCACGGAGCCCGCGGCCAGCAGCACGTTCGTGCCCTGCACCACCGACGAGGTGCCGTCGGGGTGCTGCACCGTGACCGTGCGGTCGGCGCCGAGGGAGCCCACACCGGAGAGGATGGTGATCTTCTTCGACTTCATGAAGCCGGTCAGGCTCTTCACGATGCCGTCGACGATCTTCTGCTTGCGGGCCTGCACGGCGCCGAAGTTCACCACCGGCGCCGAGGCCTCGATGCCGAAGTCGGCGGCGTGGGCCACATGGCGCTGCACCGCTGCCGACTCGAGATACGCCTTCGCCGGGATGCAACCGCGGTTCAGGCAGGTGCCACCCATCGCGTCCTTCTCGACCACCGCGACGTTCAGGCCGGCCGAGGACGCGTACAGGGCGGCCCCATAGCCACCCGGGCCTCCACCGATCACCACGAGGTCGAACTGGTCTGCCATCTCAGCGGTCTCCACTTCCATCGCCGTACGGGCCCAAACGGTACCGCTTCGGGACGGCCACGCGCCCATGCGTTCCCGTCACCGCAGTTTCCAGCGAACCCGTTCACCGCCACGTTCGAACAGCAGTTGGCGGCTCTGGCCGGTCACGCCGTCGAGCGGGAAGGTGAGGGTGCACCGCAACTCGGCAACCGTGAAGCCGGTGCACTCGTCGGCGGCCGATGAAATCCAGGCCCGGTGCGGCACCGGCTTGCCGGGGGTGACGAGCACGAAACCATCGGTGCCGTCCGCCGCATCGACCCCCGAGAGGGTCACGGTCACCACTGCCGCCATCGCAGTCTCGTCGTAGGCAGTCACCAGGATGGCCGCATCGCCCGCCCGGCCCGAGGTGCCGATCGACAACGGGGAGTCGGACTCCTGCCCGGTCAGGCGCAGCAACTGCACCGTGCCGGCCACCAGGATGGCGAGACCGCAGGTGACGGCGAGCAGGAGGAGAGTGCGGGTCCGCATGGGCACCGTCAGGCTAGGGCCGCTACGCTTCGACTCATGCGTCGAACCGCCGTGCCGCTGACCACGTTGCCGCTCTCGGCCGCCTTCGCGGCCGCACTGCTACTCGGAGCGTGCGGCCCCGACCCGGCCACCGGCTCGGTCGCCGTGCCCGCCACCCAGCCGCCTGCCGTGGCGAGCACCGCCACCGGCGCAACGACCCTCACCACCGAAGGCGGCGGCACCACCAACGCTCCCGAGGCCCTGCAGTTCACGGCACCTCTCGTGGGTGGCGGCACGCTCGACGCCACCACCCTCGCCGACAAGCCCACCGTGTTCTGGTTCTGGGCCCCCGGTTGAAGCACATGCAAGCGCGAAGCCCCCTCGGTCGAGGAGGCACGGAAGCGACTCGACGGCACCGCCCACTTCGTCGGGGTGGCGTGGTACGGCGACGACGCCTCGTTCACGGCGTTCGCCCAGAAGTACGGCTTCACGTTCCCGCAGATCAGTGACGACGACGGCGTGGTCTTCAACCGGTTCGGCGTGGCCGCCCAACCGGCCACCGCTGTGGTGCGCACCGACGGATCGGTGGAACTGTTGCCGGGCATTTTCGACGAGGCGGCCGTGACCGCGGCGCTCGAACCCTCGGGTGCCTAGGCTGGCCCCGTGGGAATCAGGGACCTCGCCAAGCGGCTCAGCACCTCGGTCGAGGAACTCGAACAGGAGCGCCTGCAGGACCGCTTCTCCGGACTCGACATCACGCCGATCGCCGATGTGCCGCCCAGGCGCCCGGTGCACGTGGCGGGTGAGGTGGTGCGCACGCGCCTGACGCCTCGCTCGGGCGTGCAGACCTTCGAGATCACGGTCTCCGACGGCACCGGCACCATCGTGGCCCTGTTCACCGGCCGCCGTCACGTGGCAGGTCTCGAGCACCACCGCGGCGTGGTGCTCGACGGTGTGCCCCGCCCCGAGCGCGGCCGCCTCGTGATGTTGAACCCGGCCTACACGCTGCTGGCCAGCGGCGCCGGCCACTGAGTCCAGTCACTGGGCCCGGTCACTGGGCCCAGTCGTCAGCCGACGAGCAGTTGGCGGACGGCGTCCTCACTGTCAGTGGTGACCAGCACCATCACCTCGTCGCCGGCACGCAGGATCGTCTCGCCCCGCGGCACCACGACCTTCTCGTCGCGGAGGATGGCGACCACCGTTGCGTCGCGGGGGAAGCCCAGTTCTGCGATCTCACGATCGAGCGCGGGCGAACCCTCGGCAAGCGTCACCTCCGCCAACTTGGCGCGGCCACCCTCGAACGACAGCAGGCGCACGAACGAACCGACGGTGACGGCCTCCTGCACCAGACCGGTGATGAGGTGCGGCGTGCTGACGGCAACGTCGACACCCCATGTCTGGTCGAACATCCACTCGTTCTTCGGGTTGTTCACCCGGGCCACGATGCGCGGCACGCCGAACTCCTGCCGGGCGATCAGCGACACCACGAGGTTGTCCTCGTCGTCGCCGGTCACGGCAGCCACCACGTCGCAGCGCTCGAGACCGGCCCGCCGCAGCAGGTCGGCGTCGCATGCATCGCCCTGCACCCAGGTGACCCCGTCGAGCGTCTGGCCGTGACGTGCCACCACATCGGGGTCGCTGTCGATGATGCTGACGGCATGGCCGTTGGCCACCAGTTGTTCGGCGATGAAGCGGCCGACGCTGCCACCGCCTGCGATGACGACGTTCATGACGCGGACCTCCCTGCCAGGACGTGCTCGAGTCGGTCGAGCGCATCGTGGGCGACGGCGAAGTAGACGACGTCGCCCTCCTGCACCAGCACGTGCGGCGTCGGCAGCATCGCCGAGCCGAGCCTGCTGACGGCAACCACGCGGATGCCATCACCTTCCAGTTCGAACACCGGGTGCCCTGCCCATGAACGGGCGGGCTCGCGCTCGACCAGCGACACCTTCGCGCTCGGGTCGACCCACTCGACGCTGCCGGATTCGGGCACCAGACGGCGCATGACGCGTTCGGTGGTCCAGAGCGCAGGGGCGACAGTGGCGATGCCGAGGCGCTGGTAGATGGCCGCACGGCGCGGGTCGTAGATGCGGGCCACCACGCGCTCGACGCCGAACGTCTCGCGGGCCACGCGGGCCACGAGGATGTTCGAGTTGTCGCCGTTGGTCACTGCCGCGACGGCCTCTGCGCGCTCGATGCCCGCCTGCAGCAGCAGGTCGCGGTCGAAGCCCACCCCTGCAAGCACCTGCCCGGGGAAGTCGGCGCCGAGTCGCTCGAAGGCGGCCGGCTTGCGGTCGATGACGGCCACGGTGTGACCCTGCTCGACCAGATTCTTGGCGAGTGACGAGCCGACACGGCCGCACCCGACGATCACCACGTGCACGAAGCCTCCTCTCGGTGATTGCCGAGAGGCACCATATCCGTGCGTAGTCTCAGAAACGTATGCTCCAATCGCTCAAGCGCCTCGTGATCGGCCGGCCCATCGCCACGATCGACGAAGGGCACCAGCGGCTGTCGAAGAAGATCGCACTGCCGGTGTTCGCCAGCGATGCCATCTCATCCACCGCCTACGCCACCGACGAGATCCTGGTGGTGCTGCTGCTGCAGGCCCACGTGGGCAGCCTGGCGTGGGGCCCCATCGTGCCCATCGCGATCATCGTCTGCGCGCTGCTGACGATCGTCGTGCTCAGTTACCGCCAGACCATCCACGCCTATCCCGGCGGCGGCGGCAGCTACATCGTCAGCAAGGAGAACCTCGGCGTGGTGCCCTCGCTGGTGGCGGGCTCCTCGCTGCTCGTCGACTACATCCTCACCGTCGCGGTGAGCGTGGCCGGCGGCGTGCTCGCCATCCGCACGGCCACCGGGTTCGACCCGAAATGGACGGTGCCGGTGTGCCTGCTGTGCGTCGTGGTCATGACGCTCGCCAACCTGCGCGGCGTGAAGGAATCGGGGGCGCTCTTCGCCGGCCCGACCTACTTCTACATCCTCATGCTGGTGATCCTCATCGGCACCGGCCTGTACCGCATCTTCGTGCAGCACGTGGGGCCCATCCCCGAGTCGATGCTGTCGGAGGAAGCCATCGAGGCCAGCAAGGCCACCAGCAGTCTGGGCCTGTACATGCTGCTGCGCGCGTTCAGCAGTGGCGCCGTGGCGCTCTCGGGTGTCGAGGCCGTGAGCAACGGTGTGCCGGCCTTCAAGAAGCCCGAGGCGAAGAACGCGGCGAGCACCCTGATGGTGATGGGCGGCATCCTCGGCACGTGTTTCCTGGGCGTCAGCATCCTTGCCTCGCACCTGCGCCCCTACCGCGGAGAGAACGACGGCAACGGCCTGGGCCTGATGGCGCAGTACCTCTACGGCGGCAAGGGCGTGATGTTCTGGCTGACGATGATCGGCACGTTCTCGATCCTCATCCTCGCCGCGAACACGGCCTACGCCGACTTCCCGCGCCTCTCGAGCATCATCGCGAAGGACGGCTTCCTTCCCCGCCAGTTCGCCAACCGCGGTGACCGCCTCGTGTTCTCGAACGGTGTGCTGTTCCTTGCTGCGGTCGCCAGTGTGCTGATCGTCGTCTTCGACGGCGACATCTCCGCGCTCATCCCGCTCTACGCGTTCGGTGTGTTCA
>JBJTXX010000039.1:0-11091 GCA_046082485.1 Actinomycetota bacterium | reverse complement strand
GGAGTCGAGGGCGTGCGGCACCGGCGGGGCCGCCGCAGCGCGGGGCATAAACGCAGCGCGGCGCAGCACTGCCTTTGCTGCCACCTGCTGCCGCAACCCCTCGGCTGCCCCCGGGCGCACAGCGTCGGCGGCGAGGTCGCGCAGCGCACCCTCCGGCGGAAGCGGTGGATCGCGGCGGTCGACGCCCAGCAGCGCTGCGCCGACGATCTCCTGCCAGTACTGGTGCTCGGCGCTCATGCCGCCCCCACGAAGGATGGGTCGGCGACCGGACCGACGTCGACCGCCCTGTCGACCATGTGGATCGTGAGTGGCACGAGACCCGAAGGCGTCCATTCCGCTGTCAGCGTGACCGGCCCCCCTTGCGAGCACGCGAGTATCGTGGCGAGCGCGCCCGGTGTCGCATCGACCGGCAGCGCCGCATACTCGTCGGTGAGCACCCACGAACCTTCGACCCGGGTGAGCGTGCCCGTCAGACAGCACGGCACTCGCTCGACCCATGGCTCGGCGGCGATGGCCTCCCCCACCGAGCGACACGCGCCGACGACCGAGTCGCCGCGCACGTCGTGCGCCGCGGTCGGTGAGCCGTGACGCTGCCCCACGAGGGCGCGCAACCCCAGCACCCCCGGGTACCGGAACACGTCGGCGGGCATCGAGGTGCCGACCTCCATCGACTCGTCGAGCACCTGCTGGTAGGCCGCGAACGACAGCACCATCGCCCAACCACCGGTGTTGCGACCGCGCAACCACATACGCCGCACCTCGATGCGGTCCTCGCGCGTGTCGCTGCGGCCCATCACCACCCAGTCGTCGGTGACGGGGACACCCGCCAGCACGTCGGCCTGGCGGACCTGCCACCCCAGCGCTGCCGCGACCGATTCCGCCAAGGGCACGGGAAGTTCGCCCAGCCGACGACCCGCCTGCGCAAGCAGGTGCAGCACGCCGATCTCGGCGAGGACGTGCTCGTGCCAATCGGGCCCCGAGCCAACGGCCCCGGCGAGGCGACGGACACGGTTCGCCAGCGCCGGCAGTTGTGCGTTCACCAGGCGAGCGGCGAGGTCGTCCCAGGTGCGGTACTCGCCGAGCGATGGGTGAGCCAGCCCGGCACACACCCGGTCGAGCAGCCATCGATCGAGTTCCGCCAGCCCTGCCGACATCCGCTCGACCCGATCGGGGTGCCGCTGGGGCGCACCGGACTGGGGTGCACCGGGCGGAGGTGCGCCGGGCGAGCCGCCGGCCTGCTGGGCCCCCTCGGCGGATTCATTGGCCGGCTGGCTCGAGGCCTGACTGCGAGCCGTCCCGGAGCCCTGCAGCGGAACGGCAGCCGAGAGGCGCGTTTGCAGCGCGCCCGGCACCGCCCCGGTGGGCACCTGACCCCTCGCCCACAGCAACAACAGGGCGAGCACGTGCTTGCACGGCCGCCGACGACTCGGGCAGGTGCACGCCGCGGCGACTGCCACGTGGTCGACCACGCACTCGTACGGTTCACCCGTGGAACCGATGCACCGGCCCCACACGCAGACGTCGGAGCACCCGGTGCCCGCCCACTTCGTGGGCACCGCCAACGGCTGCGCGGCAGCCGCCGCCGAGGGTGAAGGGGCAAGGGCGAGCACCTGCTCGACCTGCCACACCCCCTCGCCCGCGACACCGTCCACCGCCATGTCGTCACCGTACTCAGGGGGTGTCCGACTGCGCGCCGCCGAAAGCGCCGGTAGCGGATTTCGGACCTTGGTCCCGACCGGAACGGACACACGTCACATCCCCGCCGGGAACCGAACGGCCACACTGGAGGACATGGGAGACATGAACGCAGCACGCGCCAGCCGACTCACATCCGCCCTCGCAATTGCTACTGCCGTGGTCGCACTCGCAGTCTTCACCATGGCCTGTGGGGACGGCGACGAAGCACCCGGTGCGTCGTTGGAGGTCACGGGCCAGTGGGCGCGTACCAGCCCCGCCGGCGCCACGAGCGGCGCCGCCTATCTCACCATCACCAGTCCGGTGGACGACACGCTGACCGGCGTCGAGGTCGATGCATCGGTAGCCGAGACCGCCGAGATGCACGAGACCACGATGGCCACCGGCACCACCATGGCGGGAATGGGCAGCGAAACCACGATGGCGGGAATGGGCGAGATGACGATGCAGCCGGTGGCGAGCATCGAGCTGCCCGCCGGCGTCGCAGTGGCGATGAAGCCGGGCGGCTACCACGTGATGCTCATGGGCCTCACCGAGCCGCTCGAGCAGGGCGGATCCATCACGCTCACCCTGACGCTGCGGAACGCCGGGGCAGTCGTCGTCACCGTGCCCGTGCTCGACGAGGCGCCGTGACGCTCCGCCGCCATCGTGCACTCCTCGTCGGTATCGCGCTCGCAGCGCTGCCGGCCGCTGCGTGCACTAGTGGCGGCCCGACCAGCGGCCGGGGCGACACGGCGGTGGACGTGGAGATCACCGATGGCGAGGGTCGACCCAGTTCCCTGACAGCGCTCGGCGGCAAGCCCTTGGTCGTGAACATGTGGGCCACATGGTGCAAGCCGTGTGTCAAGGAGATGCCCGATTTCGACGAAGTCTCCACGTCCACCGAGGGTGTCCGCATCATCGGCGTGAACGTCGGCGATGAGCCCGAGGCCGCAGCTGAGTTCGCCGACGGACTCGGGGTGACCTACGACCAGTTCACCGACGCCCAGGGCGCGTTGTCCGACGCCTTCGGCGTCAGCGGACTTCCTGCGACGGCGTTCATCACCGCCGACGGCACCGTGCTGGAGGTTTCGATGGGCGCCCTCAGCGCCGACTCGCTGCGTGCCAAGATCTCGGAGCACTTTCCCGAGGCCGTGATGGAGGGCGAATCGTGAAGAAGGCTCCGGGCATGGTCGCCACCCTGTGCTCATTCCTTCTCATCGCCGCAGCCTGTGGCAACGACCACCAGAGCGGGGTCTTGGCGGGCTACCACATCGAGCCGTCGCCGATGGTGGGCTCGCTGACGGTGCCCGACGCCGCCACCGGTGACGAGTTCACGTTCGTCGCGCCCGACGGCCACCTTCTCGTCGTGTACTTCGGCTACACCTCGTGCCCCGATGTGTGTCCCACCACGCTGAACGAGGTACGCAAGGCCCTCAAGGTGATCGGCGACAACGCGTCGAGGGTCGACGTCGCGATGGTGTCCGTCGACCCCGACCGTGACTCGGCCGAACTGCTCGACGACTACGTGAAGAGCTTCGTCGACGACGCGCACGCGCTTCGCACCGACGACGCCGAACTCCTGAGGCGGGTCGCCGACGGCTTCGGTGCCTCGTACTCCGTCACCGAGAACTCCGCAGGGGATGTCGAGGTCACCCACAGCGGCAACCTGTACGTGGTGGACGACTCCGGGGCCCTGGTGCTGCAATGGCCCTACGGTCTGACATCCAAGGCCATCTCCAACGACCTCGAGATTCTCTTCGACGCACCATGAACACGACTCGCACCCCACGCAGCCTCGTCGCCGCCCTGCTCATCGCCCTGTTGGCGTTGCTCGCTGCGTGCGGCGGCGACGGCGTCGTCGCCCAGCCGCAATGGGGCGCCATCCCCGACGACGAGGTAGCAACCTACGAGTACGTGGTCCCCTACGGCACCAGCGTACGCGTCGACCAAGGGCAGAAAGTCGACCTGATGCCCAGCCAACTCGAGGTGAAGGTGGGTGAATCGTTGCGGATCAGGAACCAGGACGGCCGCGACTACATGGTCGGGCCGTTCTTCGTGGCTGCCGGACGCACCTTGTCGATGCGATTCACCTTCCCGGGCGAGTTGTCCGGCATCTGCAGCCTGAACGCGGACGGCAAAGTGGTGATCCGCGTCACCGAGTGAGCAGTCGCGCCGCCACCGCCGAGCCGCTGCGCAGCGCTCCCTCCATGAAGCCCGAGAACTCATCGGTGTGCTCGCCCGCAAGGTGCAGACGCCCGTACACCGCCGCCAGGGCAGCACGCGACGCCTGCCACTGGCCCGGGCCGAAGCACGTGTAGCACCCGAGGCTGTACGGGTCGTTGGTCCAGTCGGTGTGCACCCGTTCGCCAGCCAGGCCCTTCGCGCCCGGGAAGATCCGCTCGATCTCGGTCACCACCCGGTCGGGTGCCTCGGGAAGGGCGGCGAACGCTGCCCCGTCGTGCGACGACAGCAGGTTGGTCAGAACCCCGGCATCCCCCGGCTGGTCATCGGTGGTCTCCCACAGGTGACCCCAGGTGCGGTCGCTCAACACCGTGCCGTCGCGGCCGTAGTCGCGCCAGATGCGGCGCCCGAAACGGATGCTGATCTTGCCGCCGATGCCGTAGCCGACTGCACCGAGTTCGAGCGGCATCGACGGCCACAGCCGCGAGAGCACCGGCAGCGGAACGGCCGCCACCACGGCGCCGCCGCTGATCACGCCGTCCGCGGTCACCACGCTGCCCGACTCCGCGTCGATCGAGCCCACAGCCCTGCCCAGGTGCACCCGATCGCCCAGCCGAGCGGCGAGGCCTGTCGCCAGTTGGTCGAGACCTCCCACCACACGGTGGCGTTCGCGAAGGCCCGGTCGTTGCACCGACACAGGTGCGCCGCGAATCGCTGGCTCACGGAGTCGGGCGGCAGCATGTACTCCGTGCGGATGTCTCGTCCGATGACGAGCCGCGACACTGCCGACAACGGCAGTGAACGCATCAGGTCGTCGAGCGTGGCGTGCTCGAGAGCGTCGTCGTCGCGCAGCGTGTCGAGCGCGTGCTCCCAACGCTGCAGGTCGTCGGCGAGCGAGGCGTGCAGGTGCATGGGCACCGCGCGACCCGCAGCGTCGACGAGTGCCGTCCGCGGGGCGATCTCCCCGTCGCGTTCGGTGATCCGCAGCCCGAGTTCCGCAGCAAGGCCGAGCACGCGCACATGGTTGGCGTCGATGAACTCCGCACCCCGTTCGCACCACTGTCCGTCGTCGAAGCGGTGACTGAAGACGCGGCCCCCCACACGCTGGCGCGCTTCCAGCACCACCACGTCGGCACCCGCCGCCGCGAGGTCCGCTGCGCACCGCAGACCTGCGAGCCCGGCCCCCACCACCACCACGTCGTGATGCTCGTTCACGTGCTGGCTCACCACAGCGAGATCTGCTCAGGGCCGCTGGGTCGCCTGCTGCCCGGCCACGGCACGAAGTGCTCCATGAACACCCAACTGCGCCGGTGGATGGCCGACGGACCGTACCCCTGAAGGGCCGTCTTGTGCAGCGGGCAGGGGTAGCCCTTGTTCGTGTCGAAGTGCCACTGCGGGTAGTCGACTGCCGCCTCGCGCATGATCCGGTCCCGGGTCACCTTGGCGAGAATGCTCGCCGCGGCCACCGAGAGGCACACCCTGTCCGCCTTGACCCGCATCTCCACCTGACGAACGCAGCCCTCGAGGAAGTTCCACTTGCCGTCGACCACCGCTGCATCGGCGCTCACGCCCAGTGCCGCCACTGCCCGACGGGCAGCGAGCCGTTGGGCCTCCGACATTCCCAGTCGATCACACTCCTCTTGGCTGGCCTCTCCCACCGACCAGGCATCGCACCAGTCCGCGATGCGGTCGAACAGACGCTCACGGTTCGTCTCGCTGAGCATCTTCGAGTCGCGCACTCCGTTCACGCGGCGGTCTCGCGGCAGCACCGCCGCACCCACCATCAACGGCCCGGCCCACGCACCGCGGCCGACCTCGTCGATGCCCACGACCACCTCGTGGCCCAACGACCACAGTTCCTTCTCGATCGAGCGGTTCGGTGCGGCGGACGCCACGACGGTCAGCGCAGTTCGATGGAGGCGGGCCCGGCCGCGACTTCGCCCACCACCGTCCACATCTCCGACAGCGATGCCACCGCCGCGGGATCGACCGCTGCCAGCAGGCCGCCCGAGGTCTGCGGGTCCATGCACAGTGCCTCGCGCGCCGCGTCTGCCGTCGAGACGACGTGGTCGCGCACGTAGTCGCGGTTGCGGGCGTCGCCGCCGGTGCGCACGCCTCGCTCAGCGGCCTCGAGGGCTCCGGGATAGGCCACCAGCGATGCCGTGTGCACCACCACCCGCACTCCTCCGCGCTCGGCCATCTCCCATCCGTGCCCAGCGAGGCCGTAGCCGGTGACGTCGGTGACGGCGTGCACCGCATCGGTCAGCGATTGCAGTTCCTCCGCTGCCCGACGGTTGATGCGGCGCATGCCTGCGATCGCCGCCTGCTTGTCGGCGTCGGCACCAGCCGCCAAGGCGAGCCCGGTGCCGAGTGGCTTCGACAACACCAGCGCGTCGCCCGGGCGTGCGCCTCCCTTGCGGAACACACGGTCGGGATGCACCACGCCCTGCACCGCGAGACCGAAGATGGGCTCCGGGTTGCGGATGGTGTGGCCGCCGGCGATGGTGCCCCCTGCCTCGGCCACCACAGCCGCAGCGGCATCGAAGATCGCCGTGATCGCCGCACGCGGGAAGTGCTCGGGGAACGCCGCGACGTTGACGGCGATGGCCACCCTGCCGCCCATCGCGAACACGTCGCTGCAGGCATTCGCCGCTGCGATCGCACCGAAGTCCGACGGGTGGTCGACGAGGGGAGGGAAGAAGTCGGTGGTGCTCACCAGCGCGACATCGTCCGAGACCCGGTAGACCGCCGCGTCGTCGAACGGTGCGAGGCCGACCAGCAGGGACGGGTCGGCACCCGCCGGCATCTCGCGCACCAGTTCGGTGAGCAGCGAGGCCCCCCACTTCGCAGCGCAGCCTCCGCACGATGTCCACTCGGTGAGGCGCAGGTCGGCGAAGTCGTGGTCGGTGGTCGTCACGCGTGCAGCCTAGGGTGTGCGCGTGCAGCACATCGGCCCGTACACCTTCAGCGAGACCGATGCAGATCGCACCGTTTCGAGCCACGAGGTGGTCTGGGGCCTGCTCACGGAGGGCCGCGACCCCTCCGTGGTGCAGCACCTCCGGCCCAGCCTCACGGGCGAGGTCGCACACGACCTGCCGCTGGTGTGGCAGGCCTGGCACGCCGCAGGGCACGCTTACCGGGCTGCCGGGGCGCTGCCGCCACGGACGGAGGGCACCGTCGCAGCGTTGCACCGCTCCGACGGCGGACTGCCGAAGCAGCCGATCGCCGAGGCCGAGGTCGGCTGGCGCGGTGTGGCGGGGGACCGTCAGGCCAGCCGCACCCACCACGGGCGTCCGTGGCAGGCGTTGTGCCTCTGGAGCACCGAGGTGATCGATGCCTTCCGCGCCGACGGCCACCCGCTCGCTGCGGGGTTGGCGGGCGAGAACATCACGGTCACCGGCCTGCCGTGGCCCGACGTGCGGCCGGGGGTGCAGGTCCGCGTCGGCGAGGTGCTGTGCTGCATCAGTTCCTACGCCATTCCCTGCAAGCAGAACACGGCATGGTTCTCCGGTGGCCAGTTCATGCTCATGCACCACGACCGGGGCCCGGTGAGCCGCGTGTACGCCACCGTCCTCGAACCGGGACGCATCCGCGTCGGCGACCCGGCAGTCCTCGAGCCCTGAGACATCCGGTTCCCGGCCGGTGGCGCAGTCGGCCCCGGTCCGGATTGCGCAGGCCTCGGGCAGCACGGCAAGACTCGCACCGTGCCTTCCCCCTACTGCGTCATCGCCTTCAGCGGCAGCCTCCGCGCCGCCTCGACCAATACTGGCCTCATTCGTCTCGCCCAACGCATCGCACCACCGGACCTGCAGGTCGAGGTGCTCGACTGGCTCGACCAGCTGCCATGGGTGAACCCCGATCTGGAGACCGATCCGCCCGCGGTCGTGCAGCGGTGGTGGGACAAGGTCCGCGCCGCGGACGCCCTGCTGGTGGCCCTGCCCGAGTACAACTGGGGCATCGCCCCGATGGCCAAGAACGCCCTCGACTGGGCGACACGACCCCCCACCGATCGAGCGATCGCCGGAACCGTGGTGGCCTTCATGTCGTCGGCGAGTCGGTCCGGTGGCGAGCACGCCCAGACCAACATGGGGATGATCCTCGGCTTCCTCGGCGCCTCGATGGTCATCGAGCCGCCAGTGCGCCTGGCGTTGCTGCAGGAACGGTTCGACGCCAACGGCGACACCGATGATCCCGAGATCACCGAGGCGGTGCGGGCGAAACTGCACGCCGTGCTCGATGCGCTGCGGGCGCGCGACGAGGCACAGCAGTGAACCTGCCCCGCGAGATCACCCTGTCCGCCGACGCGCGTGCAGCGCTCGGCCAGATCATCGGCATCATGTCGGACCAGGTGTTGGCCGGCGAGGGTCGCCCGCGCTGGGAGATGGAGGACCTCATCTCGCTGGAGGTCCGCCTCGGCGTGTCCAGCGAGTCGTGGACCGTTCCCGAGGACGGCGATGACGCAACGGTCACGCTCGGCATCGAGGACGCCGCGCTGCTGCTCGACGGCATGGCGTTCACCGAGATGGCGTCGGTGGAGTTCTCGTTCTTCGACATGGTGCAGTGGACGGCCGACTTCATCACCGACGAGTTGCGGCGCCACTGGTCCGACGAGGAGTGGCGTGTCTACGCCGCCAGGCCGTGACCCCTCACACCCGGTCCAGTGCTGTGGCGCTCGCATCGGCCAACCGCACCTCGGTGTAGTCCCGCCGGCACGGACTCCCGGTCAGCACCCACAACCTGCTGTCGCCACCGCCCGCGAGTTCCGCCACCATCGATGAGGTGGTGACCTGCACGTCAACCGCGTGCATGCACACACTCCACCCCTCGGTGCCACACGAGTCGTGCGACCGCAGGTGTTGCTGCACGGCCGCCACCGACACGTTGCCCTCCCCCAGCACAGCCGACGAGGCACGCCACCTCGGGTCCACCAGGGCCTCCACCGGTTGACGCGGGTGACGGTGCACCTCGTCGAAGCCGCTCACCGAAGTGCGGTTCGACACGGCCCGCGTGGCTGCGACCCGTTCGACCGCCCACTCCGGGCCGCTGGTGTCGATGACGAACGCCGATGCCGGGTCGGCCACCAGGAACGCATTCCAGTAGGGCCGGCCCCCGGGGACGACCGCCGGGTCGTGCCCACTGCCCCCCTGGCCGTGACGGCCGAGCAGCGTCGTGATGACGTCGACTGCCTCCGCTGCGGACGCCGCACGCTCGAGCGCCAGGCGGACGAGGTCCATCCCCGTCAACCCCTGCGGCGCGCCCCGCGGGTCGAGCGTGGTGTAGACGGTGGTGTTGCCGATGGCTACGCCGGCCTCGTTCACGCCATGCTCGGCACCCCAGCCCCACTCCGGACGTGACAGCACGCACCCGAGTGTGACCGAGGGGTGCGCCTCGACCTCGATGTGCGTCACCCGAAGCAGGCCGCCATCCGCCCGCGGAGGGTTCCACTCGACGACCTGGCGCTCGGAGGGTGGCCGGTCACTGTTCTTGGCGAACAACGTGCGGCCGGTGGCCGTCGCGTCTCCGAGCGCCACCAGCACGTCGCACATCAGCTGAACGAACCGCCTTCGGGCAGCACGACCGGTGCTCCGGGGGGCTCGGGCCATAGGGCCTCACCGGTGGTCTCGACGGAACCCCATCCGGGCGCGAGGACCGGTGCGGTGAGCATTCCGGCAGGTGCCGTCTGCTCCCACAGCACCGCCGGCCGAGCGCCGTGCCAGCGCAACGCGAACGACACCGTGCCGCCCACACCCGACGGCAACCCGTAGACCTCGAAGTGGTCACCGAGCCATGTGGCGGGAAGGCCGACCGGCAGCAGTTCGGCACCCTCGAGGGTGGGACGCACCAGTCGGGTCTCGGTCCACCACAGCCACCTCGCCGGGTCGACCGGGGCCTCGCTGGGCAACGCCCCGTCCACGATGCCGGCCCGCCTGGCGGTGGCGTCGAGATCGCGAACCGCCCGATCGTCACCAGCGGCGCAGAACACGGCGGCCGCCGCCCGCATCGCCCCCGCTGCAGCGACGTCGTGTGGCGCAGAGCGCGCGACCGTCTCCGCTGCCGCCGCCACGTCTGGCGACCAGGGCTCCGCCTTCTCGCCCATGCGCACCATTTGCCCGACACCCAGCAGGAACGCCACGGGGTCCTCGTCGGGCGGAACCGGCCCGCCGAGGGCCAGTTCGCAGCGCTCGCGCATCACCCGCTCGGCGGCCGTCGCATCGGGCAGCAGCAGTCGACCGGCGCGTTCGGCGATGGCCGTCCAGCCCCGGGCGACGCCCGCCGCGGTGGGCAGACCCTCAGGTAACTGCCCCTGTCCCCTGCCGTCGTGCGCCAACGCCACCGTCACCGAGGCGCGATGCCCCACCGGGAACACGACGCTGCCCTCGGGAAGGTCGATCCCCTCGATGCGCGCGGTCGGCGGCCGCACCGACAGCAGGCGACCGTGGGTGAAGGCGACGGCGATCGGCAGCGGTGATGCGTTCTCCACCTCGATGATCGTCAACCCCCCGTGGTCGGGAACGCTGTGCACTCGTTGCACGGCATCCCCGTCGGGAATGCGAACACGCGTCTCCGTGACCGGGGTGCCCCCCACCGTCGTCTGCCGCACGGCCGCCTCGTGTTCGGGGCTGTGCCACCTGTCGTCCGCGGCGACATGCCACTGCAGGGCGGGTTCGTCGCGCCACGGCACGATGCCTCCCCATTCGGTGACGGAGGCGCGCCAACGCCCGCCCAGTACCCCGGTGGTGATCATGCTCACTCCATCTCGCTCTTGCGCGCACGCTGCATCAGCGCCGTCAGCGCCTCTGCCGCCGACTTGCCCTGATGACAGACGGCCACCACCTGCTCGGTGATCGGCATGTCGACTCCATGGCGACGGGCCAGGTCGAGCACGCTCGGCGAACTCTTCACGCCCTCGGCCACCATGTTCATCGAGGCCAGCACGTCGGCGATGCTGCGACCGCGCCCCAGTTCGAGGCCGACCATGTTGTTGCGGCTCTGCTTCGAGGAACATGTCGCGATCAGATCGCCCATGCCGGCCAGCCCGGCGAAGGTGGCGGCGTGGCCGCCCATCGCGATGCCCAACCGCGTCATCTCGGCGAGTCCGCGTGTGATGAGGGTGGCGCGCGTGTTGTCGCCGAATCCCATGCCCTCCGCCATGCCCGAGGCAATGGCGATCACGTTCTTCACCACGCCGCCCACCTCGCAGCCGACGACGTCGACGTTGGTGTACACGCGCAG
>JBJTXX010000038.1:0-1947 GCA_046082485.1 Actinomycetota bacterium | reverse complement strand
CTCCGCCGTGGCCCTCAGCGTGCTGCTCGTCGCGGTAGACACGGCTGATCGCGTAGCGGTGGTGGCCGTCCGCGATGAGCACCGGGTTCGAGCCTACGGCCTGCGAGATCGCGGCGACCCTGGCCGGGTCGGCCAGTCGCTCCACGGTGTGCAGCACCCCGTTCTCGTCCGTGCACGACCCGACCGGCTCGCCCTGCTCTCGCAGCAGGTCGGTGAGACCTGCGGTCAGCGAGAGGCCCCAGACTGGGGAGAGGTTCGACCTCGTGGCCCGTGTGAGGTCCAGACGGTCGGTCTTCGCCTTGGGCGTGGTGCGCTCGTGCGGCAGTACGCCGTCTGCACCCTCATCGACCACCTCGAGCGCTCCGAGCACCCCGACGGTCTCGCGCACCGACCCCGCCTCGTCGGTGAAGCGCATCCGGTAGAGGGTGAAGGAAGGCTCGGCGTCGCGCACGAGGGTGCCCTCCTGCTGCCACGCGGCGAAACGCTGCGCAGCATGCAGATAGCGATCGGGGCCGTCGACCTCGCGCGGCACGTCGATGGCGACGATGTTGCGAGGGTGACGGCCCAACAGGGCATCCACGTCAGCATCGCTGAGCACGTCGTACGGCGGAGCAGCCACCTCGTCGAGCGAGAGGGCAGCGGAGTAGCGGATGGCAGGGAACGGTTCGAATCTCGGCACGGCACCAATCTGTCACTTCCCGTGGCAGCATGGCCAACGATGTTTCCGGTTCTCTGCGATCTCGACGGCGTGGTGTGGCTGGCGCACCAGCCGATCCCGGGCTCGGCCGACGCCGTGTCCCGCCTGCGCGCAGCCGGCCACCGGGTGCTCTTCGTCACCAACAACTCGTCGGCCCGCGTCGCCGACCAGGAGGCGGCACTGTCGCGAGTCGGCATCACGGCGACCGGCGATGTGCTGACCTCGGCGATGGCGGCGGCATGCCTGCTCGAGCCCGGCGAGCGTGCCCTGGTGTGCGGCAGCATCGGCATCGTCGAGGCGCTCGAGCGGCGCGGTGTGCAGGTGGTGCACGACGGGCACGTCGATGCCGTGGTCGTCGGCTGGCACCGCGACTTCGACTACGACGGTCTTCGGCGGGCGGCCACTGCGGTGATGCGTGGCGCCCGCCTGATCGGCACCAACGATGATCCCACCTACCCGACCCCGGATGGTCCGATACCCGGTGGCGGGTCGATACTCGCGGCGGTGAGCACTGCGGCCGGGACGGCCGCGACGGTGGCCGGCAAACCGCACACCGCGATGGCCGAACTCGTTCGCGCAGAGGTGGGTGAGGCTGCCTCCCGGGAGGCCGTCATGGTCGGCGACCGCCCCAGCACCGACGGCCGCTTCGCCCGGCTGCTGGGGTGCAGGTACGCCCATGTGCACAGCGGGGTGACGCCGCGCGGTTCGACCTTCGAGCCGGTCGCCGACATCGAGGCCGCCGACCTCGCGGGCGTGGCGGATGTCATCATCGGCCTTGCGCATGGACGGGAGTAGGCTTTTGCCATGGCTTCGAACAACCTCCTCAAGCGACTGCTCGACACCGGCGTGATGTTCACCGGGATGACGCAGGAGCAGGCAGAGAAGATCGTGAAGGAAATGGTGAAGGCCGGTCAGGCCCGCCGCAAGGACAGCGCTGCGATCATCGAACAGTTGATCAGTCGCAGCCGCGATGCCGGTGGCGCGGCGGTTGCCTCGCTGCAGGCGGAACTGACCAAGCAGCTCGGCCGCCTGGCGACTCGTCTCGATGGGCTCGAGCAGCGGGTGGAGGAAGTGGCCCAGCGCATCGGGCTGATGAGCAAGCCTGCTCCGGTGTCCGCCCCTGAGCCGGCCAAGAAGGCCCCGGCCAAGAAGGCCCCGGCCAAGAAGGCCCCGGCCAAGAAGGCCCCGGCGAAGAAGGCCCCGGCGAAGAAGGCCCCGGCGAAGAAGGCCCCGGCGAAGAAGGCCTGAGT
>JBJTXX010000037.1:0-6254 GCA_046082485.1 Actinomycetota bacterium | reverse complement strand
GGGTGAACTCGCGGTAGGCGCGGCCGAGGGGGGTGCCGGACTCGTCGACCACGAAGGCCCGGACCCCCGTGGTGCCGGCGTCGATGGCGATGACACAGCGGTCGCTCATGGCGCTCAGCGCTTCTTCCTGATCGGTCGGTTGCTCGGGCCGGTCGAGGTGCGCTTGGTGGGCGCGGGCTTCGGCCGCGGGCCGGCGCCGTGCGTGGCCGCTGATCGGGCGGCCTGCTGGGCGGCGGTCTCGGAACGCAGTTGCTTCAGCGACTTGCGGGTGTAGCCCAACTTCGCCAGCAACGCGCCGAAGCCCACGTAGATGCCGCCGGCGAGGATGATCGAGATGTAGTTCTCGGGCTTGCGGTTGTCGGTGACGAACCACGACACCAGTGCGACGACGACGCCGATGATGATCCACTCGATCATCAGTCGTTTCCAGGGAACGGGGCGGGTGGAATCCCAGGCCATGCGGTTTTCTTCCTCGTTTCTGCTGCCCGCGGCCTCTACTCTCTGGCCTCGTGCGTGTAGGCATTCTGACAGG
This sequence comes from Actinomycetota bacterium, assembly GCA_046082485.1. GTDB lineage: Bacteria > Actinomycetota > Acidimicrobiia > Acidimicrobiales > Ilumatobacteraceae > UBA668. Next base: position 5,722 of record JBJTXX010000037.1, on the reverse strand, counting down.
TGGGGGCGACTGCCCCGGTCTCAACGCCGTGATCCGCGCCATCGTTCGCAAGGGCGAGACCGTCTACGGCGACACGCTCATCGGGTTCCACGATGCGTGGGACGGCGTGCGCGAACGACGCTTCATGCCGCTCGACGTGGCCTCGCTGCGGGGCATGTTGCCCCGTGGTGGCACGTTGCTGGGCACGCGACGCGGCAGTCCCTACGACTGGCCCGAGGGACTGGGGGAGGTGACCACCGTATTCACCGAACTCGGCCTCGATGCGCTCGTCGTCATCGGGGGTAACGGTTCCTTGACGGTGGCGGGCAAGTTGCACGCCGAGATCGGCCTGCCCGTGGTCGGGGTGCCCAAGACCATCGACAACGACGTGGTGGGCACCGACATGACGTTCGGGTTCAACACCGCCGTGCAGATCGCCACCGATGCGATCGACCGCCTGCACACCACGGCCGAGAGTCACGACCGGGTGATGGTGGTCGAGGTGATGGGCCGCGACAGCGGCTGGATCGCCACCCACGCCGGCATCGCCGGTGGGGCGACCGCCATCCTCATCCCCGAGCAGCCGTTCGACATCGACGAGGTCTGTGCGCTGCTGAAAGCCCGCCACGAACGTGGCCGCTACGCCTCGATCGTGGTGGTGGCCGAGGGTGCCGAGCCGAAGGCGGGCACCATCCCTGCCCGTGACAAGATCTACGACCAGTTCGGTCACGTGCGACTCGGCGGGGTCGCCGACACCATCGCCCACGCCATCGAGGAACGAACAGGCTTCGAGACCCGCATGGTGCTGCTCGGCCACATCCAGCGCGGTGGCACCCCAACGGCGTTCGACCGCGTGCTGTCCACCCGTTACGGGATCGCCGCAATCGACGCCGTGCACGTCCAGGCATGGGGCCACATGGTGGCGCTGCGGAACGACGACATCGTGCCGGTGCCCTTGGCCCAGACCGTCGGGGGCACCCGCACCGTCGACCTGCACCTCTACCACGAGGTGGCCGAGGTCTTCTTCGGATAGGTGTTCGCCTACGGCTGGGTGGGCGTGGGGATCGCCGGGTACGCCGGTTGGGCCGAGGCGACCCGGCCGGGGTAGTCGTAGACCGTGAGTGGCGCGGCCTGCAGTTCCCCGTTCCCCGTCGGCCACTGCTGCGCCTCCCCGTCGACGAGCACCCGCACCGATCGCACGCCATCGGCCTCCGATGCCGTGAAGACGATCTGGGCGAGTGCATCGACCACGTCGGTGCCGGTCGACTGCAGGAAGTCACTGCTGAGGTCGACCAGCAGCACCCCGCCCTGCAGGCGCGCCGAGAGCAGGGTCGTGCCGGTGGGTACGGCCGAGCGGAACTGGCGGCCGATCTCGGCGGTGTTCGGCCCCGAGAGCAGGGCGGTCAACAGGTCGTCGGCGGAGCCCTGCACGTCGCGGGCCACAGCCTGCAGCGTGGGGGTCTGACCGACCTCCGTGGGCGCCAGCAGGTAGATGCGGCTGGCGCCCCGCGCCGCACCGGCGCTGCGATCGATGAGGATGCCCAGTTGCTGCTGTCGCGCGGTCGGCACGTCACGTGGGCTGTCGTCCTCGGCGATGCCGCATGCCGTCAGCAGCGTCACCGCGGTCGCGACGAACAGCGCGAGCGGACCCCGTCTCACAACGCGACCTCCTCGGCAGGCAGCTCCATCACGAACCGGGCACCTGACTCTCCGTCGGTGCGGTCCTCCACCCACACGCGGCCGCCGTGCATGCGGACGTGCTCCTCCACGAGAGCGAGGCCCAGCCCGGCGCCATCGCTGCTGCTGCGGCGGCCGGCCACTGCGCCGCGCGCGAACCGTTCGAACACCAGTGCACGTTCCTCTGGTGGCACGCCGGCGCCGTGGTCCTCGATGACGATCCACACGTGGCCGAGCGGCTCGCCCTCGCCCTCCGGTTCGCAGACGGTGACCGCAGCGTCGCCTCCTCCGTGCAGTCGGGCGTTGTCGATGAGGTTCGCGACCACTCGTGCGAGACGACGCCGGTCACCCTGGATGACGACGCGTTCGCTGCGTTCGGACACCCGCACGGGGGTTCCCGGCATGCTGCTCACTGCCACCGCCTGGCGGACGAACTCGGCAGCGAGCAGGTCCTCGCGGTTGAGTCGGATCGCGCCTGCGTCGAAGCGCGAGATCTCGAGCAGGTCCTCCACGAGGCCCTGGAACCGGGTGACGTCGGCGACCAGGAGGTCGAGCGCTGCCTGAGCCCGTTCGGGCATCTCGTCGCGGCGTGCCTGCATGACCTCGACGCTTGCGGCAAGCGTCATCAGTGGTGACCGCAACTCGTGGCTCACGTCGCTGGTGAACCGGGCATCGCGCTCGACGCGGGCCTGCAGTGCCGTGGCCATCTCGTTGAACGTGTTCGCGAGCAGGCGCAGGTCGGGGTCGTCGGTCGGCTCGAGCCGGGTGTTCAGCCGGCCGCCGGCGATCGCCTGTGCGGCCTGCGCGGCGTCGGCCAGGGGGCACACCGCCCGGCCGGCCACCAGCGTGCCGAGTAGCGCCCCGGCGAGCGTGGTGATGAAGCCGGCGAACACCAGGCTCAGCAACACGCTGCTGAGGGTGCTGGCGGCATCGCCAAGCGGCACGAACTCGAAGTAGCTCGCGTCGGTGACCGTGAGCGGCACTCCCACGACGATCACCGGTTCGTCCGCTATGCGGGTGATCATCCGCGATGCGGTGCCGTCGGCGAGCACGCGCCGTTGCAGCGAACTGGGAATCGAGTCCGGCCCGTACTGCGCGGCGGGGGCACTCCAGGCGCCGCGGTAGTTGATCGCGAAACGAGACACTCCCAGCGAGCCGAGCCGGTCGATGGCGGCAGCCGCCGAGGGGTTGTTGGAGCTCAGTTCGTTCTGGGCGACCTGGGCGTTGCGATAGGCCTGCTCGACCGCCGCCCGGTCTCGTTCCGTGAGCACGCTGCTGCGGGTGAAGCTGTAGGCAGCGGCAGCGAGGAAGATTGCCAGCAGCAGCGCCCCGAATCCGAACATCAGGAAGATGCGTGAGCGAAGACCGAGCCGTCGCGGCTGCCAACGGCGGAGCGTGTCGGCCCACCGAGTCCAGCGGGAGCCCTCCTCGAGCACGAACTCCGTGGTGGCGTCGGTGCTCACGGGTTCAGGACTGCAGGCGGTAGCCGAGTCCGCGAACCGTGACGACGTGGCGCGGGTTGGCCGGGTCGGCCTCCACCTTGGTGCGCAGTCGGCGCACGTGCACGTCGACGAGGCGGCCGTCGCCGAAGTAGTCGTAGCCCCACACCTTGTCGAGCAGGCTCTCGCGGCTGAACACGCGCCCCGGGTTCTGGGCCAACTCGCACAACAGGCGGAACTCGGTCTTGGTGAGGTGCAGTTCCGTGCCCGAGCGGGTCACCTTGCCCTCGTCGGGAATGATCTCGAGGTCGCCGAACACCAACTTGGCATGGCTGGGCGAAATGGGGCGGATGCGGCGCAGCAGTGCGCGGATGCGGGCCGACAACTCCTTCGGGGCGAAGGGCTTGGTGAGGTAGTCATCGGCGCCTGCCTCGAGCCCGGCGACCACGTCGTGGGTGTCGTTGCGGGCGGTGACCATCACGATCGGCACGTCGCTGTGGCGGCGCAGGGTGCGGCACAACTCGAAGCCATCGATGCCGGGCAGCATGATGTCGATCAGCACCACGTCGGGCTGGGCCTGGTGGAACAGGCCGATCGCTTCCTCGCCGCTGCCCGCCTCGTCGACCGTCCAGCCCTCGTCCTCGAGGGCCAGTTTCACGGCGGTGCGGATGCGCTCGTCGTCTTCAACGGAGAGGATGCGGGTACCCATCGGCTCAATCTTGCCAGAGGGAAGCGTCGATGCGCCGTACCGCCTCGAGAACCTGATCGAACACACCGGGGGCGGCGGCCAGCACGGATGCGGGGCGCACCTCGCCGCCGTCGAGTCCGCCGAGCACGCACCCGGCCTCCGCTGCGATCAGCACACCGGCCGCCATGTCCCATGGGCCGAGGAACTCCTCGAAGTAGGCATCGACGCGGCCGGCGGCCACCGAGCACAGGTCGGGGGCTGCGGCGCCCATGCGGCGGATGTCGCGCACCTGCGGCAGCAGGGCGGCGATTCGCTCGGCCTGACGCTTGCGGCGTTCGGCGAGGTACGAGAACCCGGTGGCCACCAGCGTCAACGAGAGGTCGGTGGTGGTGCTGCAGCGGATGGCGCGGCCCTGGAGCGTGGCGCCGCCACCTCGTGTGGCGCTGAACAGCTCGTCGGTGGCGGGCACGTAGACCACGCCTGCCTCGGTGCCCTCCGGGCTGCGGGCGGCGATGGAGACCGCGTAGCCGGGCAGGCCGTAGAGGAAGTTGGTGGTGCCGTCGATCGGGTCGACCAACCAGTCGACCCCCGACGTGCCGGGGGTTGACGTGCCCTCCTCACCCACGATGCCGTCGTGGGGTCGGGCGTCGAGGATGCCCGAGACGATCATCTCCTCGCTGGCCCGGTCGAACTCGGTCACCACGTCGGTGGCGGAACTCTTGCTGCCGGCGTCGGCGATGCCGAGTTCGGCCCGCCCGTCGCGCACCATCCTGCCGGCGCGGACCGCGAGGTCGGTGGCGATCCGCAGCAGTTCATCGACCGGGGCGTCCATCCGATCCTCAGCCCCTGCGCTGTGATTCGTGCTGTTGCATCTGACGCCATTCGCCGAGGGCCCGCAGCACCAGCACGGCCACGATCGACATGCCGCCGCCTGCGACCACGGCGCCGATCAGCAGCCCGAGGCCCCGGGGTGTGTCGCACGAACCGGTGCACTGCAGGTCGACAAGTGTGTAACCGATCAGACCACCGGCCGCGCCGCCGAGGAGGATCGCGACGAATGCGGCGACCCGGGCAGCGGGGGATGGAAGGGCGGAGAGAGGCCGTTCTCGTTCGGACACACCGCCAGCGTAGGCTCCCGTATCGTGCGCGCCACGGTGGTCGTCCCGACCTTCAACGAGATCGACAACATCGAGCGGATTCTCAGGGAGGTCCGTTCCGCTGCGCCGCAGGCCCATGTGCTGGTGGTCGACGACGGCAGCCCCGATGGCACGGCCGCCCGCGCCGAGCAGGTGGGGGCCGAGATCGGCGGGGTGGAGGTGCTACGGCGCACGGAGAAGGCAGGCCTCGGCGCGGCCTACCGGGCCGGCCTGAGGCACGCGATCGAGGCAGGTGCAGAGGTGTGCGTGCAGATGGACGCCGACCTGTCGCACCCCCCGTCGGTGCTGCCGGCGCTGTTGGCGGTGGTCGAGCACGGCGCGGACCTGGCCATCGGCAGCCGGTACGTGCCGGGTGGCCGCACCGTGAACTGGCCGCGCCGTCGGCGGTGGCTGTCGCGCTGGGGCAACCGGTACGCCGCCGGGGTGCTGGGTCTGGCCGTCAACGATGCGACTGCCGGCTTTCGCGCCTACCGTTCCTCGGCGCTCGAGCGCATGCAGTTCGACTCGGTCCGGGCGGATGGTTTCGGGTTCCAGGTGGAGATGACGTACCGGCTCGTCCGCCTGCAGGGGCGCATCGTCGAGTTCCCGATCGAGTTCCACGATCGCACCGAGGGTCAGTCGAAGATGTCGGGCAGCATCGTCCGTGAGGCGTTGTTGCTGGTGGCGACGCTATGGATCCGCGACTTCGGCGGTCGCCGTCGACGTCGGGCCGAGGGTGGCTGACCGGTGCGACGATGGACGGTCGACGGCGCGCTGATCCGCCAGGGGGACGGTCTGTTGCT
>JBJTXX010000036.1:0-6534 GCA_046082485.1 Actinomycetota bacterium | reverse complement strand
CGCGGCGCTGGAACGCCTCACGCATCATCGCCACGGCCGACAGGTCGCCTGCCACGGCGGCGAGGGCGGCAGCCTGGGCGACGTTCGACACGTTCGACGTGCTGTGCGACTGGAAGTTCACCGACGCCTTGATCACATCGGCCGTGCCGATCATCCACCCGACACGCCATCCGGTCATCGCATAGGTCTTGGCGACACCGTTGACGATGATGCACTGGTCGGCGAGCTCGGGCACCACGGTGGGCATGCTCACGAACCGGTTGTCGCCGTACACGAGGTGCTCGTAGATCTCGTCGGTCAGCACCCACACGCCCTTGTCGACTGCCCAGCGGCCGATGGCCTCGACCTCCTCGGGCGAGTAGATGGCGCCGCTAGGGTTGTCGGGGCTGACGAACAGCAGCACCTTGGTGCGCGGCGTGAGCGCGGCATCGAGTTGCTCGACCGTGACCTTGAAACCATTGGTCTCGTCGGTGTCGACCACCACCGGCACGCCGCCGGCGAGAACGATGGCCTCGGGGTAGGTCGTCCAGTACGGGGCCGGGCAGATGACCTCGTCGCCCGGGTCGCACAACGCGGCGAACGCCGTGAATACGGCGTGCTTGCCGCCGTTGGTGACCAACACCTGCGATGCCTGGCAGCTGAAGCCGCTGTCGCGCAGCGTCTTGGCCGCGATCGCCTCGCGCAACTCGGGAAGGCCGGCGGCCGGCGAGTACTTGTGGTGCTTCGGATCGCGGCAGGCGCGCACCGCTGCCTCCACGATGTTCTCGGGCGTGGGGAAGTCGGGTTCGCCGGCACCGAAGCCGATGACGTTCTCGCCCTTGGCCTTCAGCGCCTTGGCCTTCGCATCGACGGCGAGGGTGGCGGATTCGGCAATGGCGGCAAGGCGGGCAGACGTGCGGTTCACGGCCCCGAATGCTATCGGTGGCCGTTTGGTGGGAGCCGGGGGATTCACTGCGAGACTTGGGCCATGGCCTCCCCCGCCGACGTCGTGATCCCGGCACACCTGCTGCCCGCCGATGGCCGCTTCGGTTGCGGCCCCTCGAAGATCCGCCCCGAACAGGCACTGGCCCTCGCCAAGGCGAACTCGAACCTGCTCGGCAGTTCCCACCGCCAGGCGCCGGTGAAGCGCCTGGTGCAGTCGGTGCGTGATGGTCTGAACGAACTGTTCGGCCTGCCCCGCGACTGGGAGATCGTGCTGGGCAACGGCGGCGCCACGGTGTTCTGGGACATCGCCACGTTCGGCCTCGTGCGCGAGCGCAGCGAGCACTACGTGTTCGGCGAGTTCAGCTCGAAGTTCGCCGATGCCTGCGCCGCCGCCCCCCATCTGGCCGACCCGGTGGTGGTGCGCAGCGAGCCCGGCACCCACCCGGCCATCCGCTCCGACGCCCCGCCCACCGGCCACGAGGTCGACGTGGTGGCGCTCACCCACAACGAGACGTCAACCGGTGTGATGATGCACCTGCGCCGTCCGGAGGGCGATGCCCTCGTGGTGGTGGATGCAACCAGCGGCGCCGGTGGCCTGCCGTGGGTGCCCGACGAGGTCGACGTGTACTACTTCTCGCCGCAGAAGTGCTTCGCCAGCGACGGCGGGCTGTGGTTGGCCGCGTGCTCGCCGGCCGCGCAGGAGCGCATCCGCGAGGTCGGCAACTCCTCCCGTTGGCGCCCTGCATCACTGGACCTCCTGGTGGCACTCGACAACTCGCTCGCGAACCAGACCTACAACACACCAGCCATCGGCACCCTCGTGCTGTTGAACGAACAGGTGCAGTGGATGCTCGCCAACGGTGGGCTCGACTGGTGCATCGAGCGGTGCCGCACCAGTGCCCAACACCTCTACGGGTGGGCCGCGGCCAGTTCGTTCGCCGCACCGTTCGTCGTCGACCCGATGCAGCGCTCCACGGTTGTCGGCACCATCGACCTCGAAGGGGTGCGAGACGACGACATCAACACCGCCCTTCGTGCCAACGGCATCGTCGACACCGACGGCTACCGGAAACTGGGCCGGAACCAGATCCGCGTCGGCATGTTCCCTGCGGTCGATCCCGCCGACGTGCAGGCGCTCACCGCCTGCATCGACCACGTCGTGGAGGCGTTGGCGTGAACGTGCTGTCCACCTCGTTCGACGGCCTCGCGCCGCTGCACCGACCGATCATGGTGCTGGCGCTGCGCGGGCTGTTCGACATCGCCGAGGTGGCCACCGATGCGATCGATGCGCTCTCCGACGAACGCATGGCGCCGGTGGTGGCATCCATCGATTCGGACCCCTTCTTCGACTTCACGCAGGAGCGCCCGAATGTGGTGATGGACCACGCCGAACTGCGACAGGTGGTGTGGCCCGAGAACGACTTCCGCATCGTCCGGTTCCCCAGCCGCACGCACGACCTGGTGCTGCTGTCGGGCGTCGAGCCGCACCTGCGGTATGCCACCTTTGCGGACGCGATCATCCGGGTCGCCAGCGAGTTGCGCTGTGAGATGGTGGTGACCCTGGGTGCTGCGCCGGAGGCCGTGCCCCACACCCGACGACCCGTCGTGGTGGGAAGCAGCACCAACGACGGCCTCGTGAAGGCGCTCGGCCTGTCGCGCCCTCAGTACCAAGGGGTGACGGGTCTGGTGGGTGTGCTGCAGCAACGGCTCGAGGCGGCAGGCCTTCCGGCGGTGTCGTTGCGCGTCGGCGTGCCCCATTACCTGGGCAACGCGAAGCACCCGATGGCATCGGCCTCACTGCTCGCTCACCTCGAACACGTACTGGGTGTGCCCACTGGCCATGCCCGCCTCACCGACGATGCGGCACGTTGGGCCACGGTGCACGACGAGGCCGTCGCCGACGACGGCAACGCCGCCGCCTACGTGCGCATGCTCGAGCACGAGTACGACCGCCGGGCCGAGGCCAGCATCCCAGGCGCCGACGACCTGGCCGCAGAACTCGAACGCTTCCTGCGCGAGCAACGACCCGACGACCCTTCCTGAACCACCGTCAGGCCCGTCAGCCCCGTCCGGCACCACCCGGCACCACCCTGCACCCCGGGCGCAGGTACGAAAACTGTCGCCGGCGGACCATTCCCGTACCTGCGCTGCGCGGGTGAGGTCAGTGGTTCGAGGTGAAACCCTGGATGCCGAGCTGGTGGTCCAGTTCGGCACGACGTGCGGTGGATTCGGCGGTGAACCGGGCGCCCGTTCCATCGGCCACGCGGGTCATCATCTCGAAGTTGGCGGCCACCGCCGCGGCATCGACCATGAACGCCTCGGAGGTCTGCGACACCAGTCGTTCACGGGCTTCGGCCAGCGCGGCATCGTCCCAGCGGGCGATCGCCTCGGCGAACGCGACGAGCGCGGCGCCGTGGGGCAGGCCCGCATCACCGTCACCGGTGGTGATGGCAGACAGGTCCGCCGGGGTGCCGTCCTCGTGGCTGCTCCAACTGAGCATGCCTGCATGTGACGTCGTTCAAAAGAAGCATTCGCGGATCAGCGACAGCCTGGCCGCCACCAACTCCATCTGCGGGCGGCTGAGCGTGCCCCGGTTCCACAGCGGGTCGTCCATCTGACGGTCGCTCATGTACTGCGCCTCGGCCAACTGCCACAGGTTGCGCCATTCATCGGGCAGTGCACTGAGCGCCTGCACCACCGACGCCACCTGATCAGCGGGCGCGGCCACCGGTACCCAGTTCAGCGTGGCAGGCGCCAGTTCGACGGCCTCGTTCCCGGTCGGCGGGCCCGGCACCGCAGGCGGCAGCGCGGGCCGCGGCGCACCGATCGCCCGGGCGAAGGCCACCGGCGGCAGCACCGAGACCACGACACCGACGATCTCCACCCAGTCCAGCGGGTGGACACCCTCGGAGACCACCTGTTCGAACCATTCGTGGGTGATGGTGCCCGCATGACGCGCAAGGCGTTGGGCCACGTCGAGCACCGGGTCACCGTGCGGCCGTGCCCACGGGGGCGGCGGATCGGCATCGAGGTACGCGGCCACCGCCACCTCTGCGATGCGCAGGCGGCGCTGTGCGTCGAATCGGCTGCCGGGCGCCGCCACGTGCTCCAGCGACCTGGCATGCGCCACGGCGAGATCGCGTCGAACCACGGGCGTCACGCCGGCCAACCTACTCTGTGGGTATGGACGTCGACGGGCGACCGCACCTGCGCCGACTTGTGTTCGAGCGCCTTCGTGGGCCATTGCTGGCCGCCACGCTCACGGTGCTCGTGACCTCGACGGGTTTCGTGCTCATCGAGGACTGGAGTTGGATCGACGCCGTCTACATGTCGGTGATCACGATGGGACAGGTCGGCTTCGGCGAGGTGCGACCTCTCAGCACGCCCGGCCGGATCTGGACGATCTTCGTCATCATCAGCGACTTCGCCGTGTTCGTGTATTCATCGGCATCGCTGACGGCCCTGTTCCTGTCGGGTGAAGTGCGCGCCATTGTGCGCGAGAAGAGGAGGTCGAGGGTGAGACAACACCTTTCGAACCATGTCGTGGTGGTCGGTTTCGGCCGGGTCGGTCGGGCATCGGCCGCCGCGGCCGTGAGGTCGGGGCACACATGCGTCGTCGTCGACACCGGCGACGGGTTGGAGGCAGAGGCGACCGCCGCAGGCGCGGTGTTCCTGCACGGCGACGCCCGCGACGTTGCCGTGTTGCGCGACGCAGGTGTCACGAGGGCGGCCGCACTGATCACCAGCATCGACGACCCGTCGAACGCCGTGGTGGCACTCACCGCACGGTCGCTGGCGCCCGACCTGCGCATCGTCGCCCGTGTGAACGATGCCCAGTGGAGTGAGCGCCTCCTGCGCGCCGGCGCATCCCACGTCGTGCCGGTCTACGAGAGCGTGGGCACGAGCATGGCGGCAACTGCACTGGACGCCGAGGTGGTGGGCGTGCTGGCAGTGCCGGGCACCGACATGCGCGTGGAGGAGATCGAGGTCGGAGCCGGCAGCGCGGCCGTGGGCTGCGACATCCGGTCGCTGATGGACACCGTGCCCGAGGTGCACATCCTGGGGCTGCGCCGCTCGCACGGCATGCGCAGGTGGCACGAGGCCGACGGCCCACTCCTGGCCGGCGACATGCTGGTGGTGATGGGAACGGCGGCCGGGTTGGGGCACATCACCTCGGTGGTGCGCCACGACCTGGCCGCCGAACGACCCTGACACAGGTTGGGGACTGCGACCGCGCGGCCCGGGCTCAGCCCTTCGCCGCGGCGAAGCCCAACTCGAGGTCGGCGAGGATGTCGTCGATGGCCTCGAGGCCCACGCTGAGGCGCACCAGACCGGGGCGAACGCCCGTGCTGGCCTGCTCTTCCTCGGTGAGCTGGCTGTGGGTGGTGCTGGCCGGGTGGATCACCAGGCTGCGCACGTCGCCGATGTTGGCCACGTGGCTGTGCAGCTTCAGGCCGCCCACGAACTTCTGGCCGGCTTCCTTGCCACCGACGATGTCGAACGCCAGCACGCTGCCGTAGCCCTTGCCGCCGAAGTACTTCTTGGCCCGCTCGTGCCACGGGCTGCTGGGCAGGCCCGCATACGAGACGGCCTCGACCTGCGGGTGCGCAGCCAGGAACTCGGCAACCTTGTGAGCGTTCGCCCAGTGGCGCTCCATGCGCAGGCTGAGGGTCTCGAGGCCCTGCAGGAAGGCGAAGGCATTGAACGGCGACACGGCCATGCCCATGTCGCGCAGCAACTGCACGCGGGCCTTGATGATGTACGAACCAGGGCCGAGGGCCGGCCAGAACGGCAGGCCGTGGTAGCTGGGGTCGGGCTCGGTCATGGTGAGGAACCGGCCGCTGGCGCCGAAGTCGAACGTGCCGCCGTCGATGATGGCGCCGCCGATGGAGGTGCCGTGTCCGCCGATGAACTTCGTGAGGCTGTGCACCACGATGTCGGCGCCCCACTCGATGGGCCGGATGCCGAACGGCGTGGGCACGGTGTTGTCGACGATCAGCGGGATGCCGTTGTCGTGGGCCACCTTGCTGACACCCTCGATGTCGAACAAGTCGTTGCGGGGGTTGGCCAGCACCTCGCCGTAGAACACCTTCGTGTTCGGGCGGATGGCAGCGGCCCACTCGTCGAGGTTGTGCGGGTCGTCGACGAACGACACCTCGATGCCCAACTTCGGCAGCGTGTAGTGGAACAGGTTGTAGGTGCCGCCGTAGAGCGACGGGCTGGCCACCACGTGGTCGCCGGCCTCGGCGATGGTGAGGATGGCGAGCAGTTCGGCCGACTGGCCCGAACTGACCACGAGTGCGCCGGGCAGGCCGACAGCCGTGGTGACGCCACCCTCGAGGCTGCTGAGGCGGGCCTCGAGCGCGCCCTGGGTGGGGTTCATGATGCGGGTGTAGATGTTGCCGATCTCGGCCAGCGCGAACAGGTTCTGTGCGTGCTCGGCGTCGCGGAACTGGAAGCTCGTGGTCTGGTAGATCGGCACCGCCCTGGCGCCGGTGGCCGGATCGGGCTCGCCGCCCACGTGGATCTGTCGTGTCTCGAAACCCCAGTTGTTGCTCATAGGGGCGGCCCCCTACCGACCAATTCCCGACCTTGCAAGTCGGATTTAGG
>JBJTXX010000035.1:0-991 GCA_046082485.1 Actinomycetota bacterium | reverse complement strand
GCACCCTCGGATCGGCCCGGGGCAACCCGACCTCCCTGATCTGTGTCACCGCACAGAGCGACACAACTTCTGTGCGGTGACACAGACCGGGGTGCCGGGTGACGGGCGCGGGGTGACGGGCGCGGGGTGACGGGTGACGGGTGCCGGGTGACGGGTCGAGGTCGTCGAACTCAGGCGGTGATGGCGGTCGGGCCGTTGATGAAGCAGAACTCGTTGCCCTCGGGGTCGAGCATGACCTGGAATCCGCCGAGTTCGTCGTAGACGGGTGCACCCGATCGCACGGCCCCGACCGCCTCGGCAGCGGCCGTGGCAGCCTCGAGGTCGTCGACGTCGACATCGAGGTGCACCCGGTTCTTCACCGTCTTCGCCTCGGGTACCAACTGGAACGACACCGTGATACCCGACGGCGGCTGCAGCGCCACCCACTCGTGACTCTGCTGCACCACCCAACCACCCAGCACGCGCTGCCAGAACTGTGCCAGTGCCATCGGGTGATGGCAATCGATCACCACCTCGTCGAGTCGACCGATCATGCATTGAACCGTACGCACAAAGCGGGCGACCGACAAGGTGTCGATGGGTAGCCTTGTGGGGATGCCCGACCAGCCGCAGCACGAACCGCAGCACCAGCCGGCCACCCGCGCCATCACCAGTGGGCGCGCCGCGAGCGGCAACTCGCTGGCGCCGGCACTGTGGGCCAGCAGCGTGTGGCAGAGCACCGGAATGGTCGATGCCCGCCGCCGCGCCACGGGCGTGCGCTGCGACGAGTTCTACAGCCGCTACAGCAACCCCACGGTGCGATCGTTCGAGGATGCCGTGGCCGACCTCGAGGGCGCCGAAGCGTCGCTCGCCTTCGCCAGCGGCATGGGCGCCATCAGTTCGGTGGTGCTGGCATTGTGCAGCAGCGGCGACCACATCGTGGCCCAGCGCAATCTCTACGCCGCCTCGCTCGCCTTCCTGCAGGGGCCGTGCGCTCGCTTCGGCATCGACG
>JBJTXX010000034.1:0-9940 GCA_046082485.1 Actinomycetota bacterium | reverse complement strand
TGCAGGCCGCCGGCGTGGGCATCACGCTCACCAAGGGCGACCACGTGGTGTTCAACGACCTCGACTGGGTGCCCGCCAACCACTGGCAGGCGGAGGACCGCATCCACCGCATCGGCCGGGTGGGCACGGCATTCGTCACCTACCTCTACACACCCGACACGCTCGACGGGTTCGTGGCCGACCTGCTGGAGCAGAAGGCGCGCATGGTGGAGATCGTGGAGCGTGACTCCGCGGTGCAGGCCAGCCTGATCGACCAGGTGGTCGGCATGGCCACAGCGGGGCCCGGCGGCCCGCAACCGGACGGCGAGACCCCGATGACCACCGAGCCGCTGCCACCCACCATGGGCCTGCTGGAGGAGACGCTCGCCCTGCTCGAGGCCTTCGGCGGCGACGCAGCGCTGCGGGCCCAGGTCGGGGTGGAGGTGCGCGAGTTCCCGTCGTCGCGGGACCCGAAGGTGGTGTACCGGGTGGAACTCGACAACGGCATCGCTCGCTGCAGCTGCCCCGGCTTCCAGTACGGCGGCAACTGCAAGCACGCACGCCAGACCCTGCGCGAAGCCTGCCCCTCACCGGCGCAGCGGCCGCGAGGCCGCCGGGAAACAAGGCGATCGACCCCCTTCCACCGCCCCTCCGGGGGTCGTACACTGCTTGCACTGCCGGTGCCGACGACACCGGGAACAGGGGGATCGTCGTGGGCAACAACCCGACTCGGGGCACCTCTCGCTGCATCGCGATCGCCGCCGCAGCCGCTGTCGCCGTCGGCATCGTGCCGCTCAGTGCGGCCCAGGGCGCAAGCGCAGCACCGGCGACCACGGTGCTCGCCCCACACGTGCCCGGTCGCATCCTCGTGACCTTCACGTCGACCGCGACCGCAGCCGATCGCATCGACACGATCAACCGCCAGGGCAGTGCGCAGCACCGCTCGCTGCGCACTCGCGGCGTGAACACCGAACTGGTCGCGCTGCCCACCGGCACCTCGGTGGAACAGGCGTTGGCCGCCTATCGCGCCGACCCGAACGTGAGCGCAGCCGAACCCGACTACCTGCTCACCCGACAGGCCGTTCCCACCGACCCGTACTACCTGAGCGGCCAGCAGTGGAGCATGTACGGCGATGCCACCGCCCCGCGCAATGCCGCGGGCACCGGGGCTGCGGAGGCCTGGACGGCAGGCGACACCGGCTCGTCGACCGTGGTCGTCGGCGTCGTCGACGAAGGCATCGATGACGCCCACCCCGACCTGGCGGCCAACATCTGGACCAACCCGGGCGAGACCGGAACCGACACCGGTGGGAACGACAAGGCCACCAACGGCATCGACGACGACGCCAACGGCTTCATCGACGACGTGAACGGTTGGGACTTCCTCAACGGTGACAACACGGTCTACGACGGCATCGACACCTCCACCACTCCCCCGACCCTCGACCTCGACATCGACGCGCACGGCACCCATGTGGCCGGCACCATCGGAGCCAAGGGCGGCAACGCGGCAGGCGTCGCAGGCGTGAACTGGGACGTGCAGATGGTCTCGGCCAAGTTCCTCGATCCGACCTTCGGCGCCGCCAGCGACGCGATCTCGGCGATCAACTACCTCGTCGACCTGAAGGTGAACCGAGGGATCAACCTCGTCGCCATCAACAACTCGTGGGGCCTCGTCGGCACGGAGGCCCCCGGCACGATCACCGCCCTCAACGCCGCCATCGAGGCCGCAGGCGCCGCCGGCATCCTGTTCGTGGTGGCCGCCGGCAACTCGAGCCACGACCACGACGGCACTGCCAACCGTTACCCCTCCGACTACCAGTGCACCGGCGGCGGCAGCCGCAGTTGGGACTGCGTCATCTCAGTGGCCGCCACCGACACGTTCGGAAACCTCGCCGGCTACAGCGACTACGGCGCCACGTCGGTCGACCTCGGCGCGCCCGGGTCGGGCATCGTGAGCACCCTGCCGAACTCGCGCTACGGCGCCATGAGCGGCACCTCGATGGCCGCCCCGCACGTGACCGGCGCGATCGCACTCTGCAAGTCGATCGACCCCAGCCTGTCCGCCTCGGCCATTCGCTCCATCATCATGGGCACCACCACCAGCGCAGCATCGCTCACGGGCACCACGGTGACGGGTGGCCGACTCGACATCGGTTCGATGGCGATCACCTGCCACACCGGCATCATCGCCACGCAGCCCGGGCGTTCCACCGCACCCACGGCGACGGTTGGTGACCGCTCGATGACCGTCTCGTGGGTCGCGCCGGCATCGAACGGCTCCGCCATCACCGACTACACGGTCACCAGGGCGACGGGACCGGTCGGCCCCTTCACGCCGGTCACCTCCGGCACGTGTGCCACGCACCCGCTCACCACCACCTCGTGCACGGCGACTGGCCTCACGCCCGGTGTTCGCTACTGGTTCCAGGTCAGCGCCACCAACTCCATCGGCACCGGGCGCGCCAGCCCCACCTCGCTCGCCCGGAGGGCGATCGGCACGCCCGCAGCGCCGGCCACCATCTCCTCCTTGGGCAGCCGAGTGGTCGGCAAGCGCACGTTCAAGTGGACGACCGCCGCCAGCAACGGATCGGTCGTGCTGCGCTACGAGTACCGCTGGAAGGCCCACTCTGCCGCCACGTTCGGGGCGTGGACCTCGACGTTGCTCAAGAAGTCCGTCATCCTCACCGGGCTCACCAAGGGTGTCGCCTACGACATCGAGGTGCGCGCCGTGAACGCGCTGGGCAACGGCGCATCCGCCGCCGCCACCATCACCCACTGACCCGACGAATCGGGCCTGCGCGCGACCAACCCGTAGGGTGCCTGCCGTGATGACGGAGAGGCAGGGGACGAGCGCGTCAGGCCGCGAGTTCATCGCACTCGTCACCGCGCTGATGGCCACGATGGCCCTCGGCATCGACCTGATGCTGCCCGCCTTCCCCGAGATGCGCAGGGAGTTCGGCTTCCCTGCCGACAGCACGACCGTGACATGGGTGATCACCGCCTACTTCCTCGGGGTCGCCATCGGCCCATGGCTGTACGGCCCGGCCAGCGACCGCTTCGGCCGCCGCCGCCCGCTCTACGCCGGGCTCACCCTCTACGCCATCGGCGCCACCGTTGCCAGCATCGCCCCCACCTGGCCGCTCGTGGTGGCATCGCGGTTCGTGTGGGGCCTCGGCGCGGCCGGCCCCAGATCCCTCGCCGTCACCATGATCCGCGACCGGCACGAGGGCGACACGATGGCCCGACTGATGTCGATGATCATGGCCGTGTTCATGCTGGTGCCGATCGTGGCGCCGGCCGTCGGCTCGGCGCTGATGGCCGTGTTCCCGTGGCGAGCCGTGTTCTGGTTCCCCGCCGTGATGGCCGTGGCCCTGATGCTGTGGGCCCGCCGCCTGCCCGAGACGCACCCGACCGACCGCCGCCGCCCGTTCACGTGGGCGTCGGTTGCCACCGCCGGCCGCGAAGTGGTGACCCACCGCACCACCATGGCGCTGACCGGGGCGATGACCCTGCTGTTCGGCGTGATGACCACGTATCTCTCGGGTCTCGAGGTGGTGGTGGAAGACGTCTACGGCTACGGCCCGTGGTTCCCGTTGATCTTCGGCGTCATCGCCGTGCTGCTCGCGGCCAACTCGTTGAACAACGCCCGCATGGTGCAGCGGATGGGCGCTGTGCGGTTGGTGCGCCGGGCGTCGCTGCTCGGCACGGTCGCTGCACTGGTGCTGGCCGCCGTGGCGGTGTTGGGAGGGGACCCACCGAACTTCTGGCTGTTCATCGCCGCGCTCTGCCTCACGATGACGTTCGCCCAGGGCACCACGCCCACGGCCAACACGATCGCGATGACACCGCTGCCGCACGTGGCGGGCACGGCCTCGGCCATCATCAGCACGTGCACCACCGCCGGTGGTTCGCTGCTGGGCGGCCTGTCGAGCGCCGCATTCGACGGCACGGTGCGGCCGATCGCCGTGGCGATGCTGCTGTACCTCGCGCTGGCCGCTGCGCTCGTGTGGTGGGGCACCCGCAGCGGCACCCGCACCGCCCACTGAACCCGAGGGCCGGATTCAGCCGTACCAGTAGCAGCCGAACTCGTCGGCCTTGCCCCACTTCACGTCGCGCCGTGGCGCCAACGTGTCGAGGTCGCTGAACTTCATCTGGTCGAGACCGATGGTGATCAGTTCGTCTCCGATCACCATCGAGCGCTGCAGCGGGTTCCAGCAGCCGTTGAACGACGTGGACTCGTGGATGATCGCGCCCTTCAACGACAGGGTGCGGTCCTTCAACTGGGCCACCACCACGCCGCCGGCGCCGTTCGGCACCATCGCCGCAGGGCACGTGGTGAGCGTGGGGCAGGTGCCCCAGCCGGGCGAGGTGGGCAGCACGATGGTGCCGTCCTCGGCCCAGTAGAGGAAGGCGTGGTGATCCCATTCGGCATCACTGCGACCACCGATCGGCAGCACCGCGATCTGCTGCGGGCTGGCCGGGTTGCTCACGTCGAACAACGCCAACTGCGTGCCCGTGAGCGAGCCCTCATCGGTGGCCGACTGCCCCACACCCAACAGCAGGCCTTCGCCCACCGGGTGCAGGTATGCCGAGTAACCGGGAATCTTCAGCTCGCCCGCCAACCGCGGCGCCGACGGCACCGACAGGTCGATGACGTACAGCGGGTCGGTCTGGCGGAAGGTGACCACGTAGCCCTGCGTGCCGAGGAACCGCACCGACTGGATCTGCTCGGTCAGGCCGAGGCCACCGACCGTGCCGATCTCCACCAGCTGCGAACCCTCCGGCCGCAGCACCCGCACGAACGACTCGCTACTGCCCTTGCCCGAGTAGTCGTCGAGCGTCGCCGCCACGCGCAGGTCGCCGTCGAGTTCGCTCATCGAGAACTGGTTCAGCAGGCGGCCCTCGAACTCGCCGGAGGCGACGTAGGCGGCACCACCGTCGGGCTGCAGCGAGAACTGGTGCACCTGCGTGGGCGGCGGCTCGGGAATCGTGCGGGTCGCACCGTCGGTGCGGTACCAGTCCCACGACTGGGTCGCGACGTAGAGATTGTCGGTGCTGGCGTACACCGTGTCGACGTACGACACCACGCCCGCGGTGCCGATCGGAAGGGCATCGCCGCGAAGGTTCACCGAGGCGACCCAGGTGACGCCGAGCCCGGCGAACACGCTGGGGGTGGCGACGTTCGTGCAGTCCAGCGAGGTGCCCATCGGGCCGAACTCACCCGACTTCGACTCGTCGAACATCCGCGGCATCCAGTCGTTGATCGACGACTCACGGATGATGCGTTCGTTCTCGGCCTTCGCCGTCGTCTCGTCGAAGCCGAACTGCGCGGGCGACACGAAGGGCAGGCGCGTGGCCATCATCGTGGTCAGCACCAGCCGGGCGGTTCCGTCGATGGATCGCGTGGCCACCACGTTGCCCTCGAGGTGGCTGCGCACCAGCAGCGACGGCTTCGCGGCATCCGACACGTCGAACACCGACACCACCGACTCGACGTTCCCGGCCCACGTCTGGGTGACCACCAACAGGCGGTCGCCGTCGAGGATCAGTTGCTGGCTGCCCTGGGGCACGTCGAGCAGCGACACCACCGTGCTGGTGGCCACGTCGATGGCACGAACCTTGTCGTTGTTCACCACGAACACCGTGATGCCGTTCGTCTCGACGATGTCGCCCTCGTCGACACCGACCTCCTGCGTGTTGGTGCCCGAGAAGTTCGGCGGGCCACCGGCCGAGGAACTGGAGTCCCCAGCGGCTGCCGTGGCCTCGGCCGCCATGTCGTCCATGATGCCGCCGCGCCAGTTCGGATACGGGTACCAGTTCTGCCCCCACAGACCCCACGCCGTCACCCGCTCGAGCGCCTGTGCTTTCAGCTGCTCGAGCAGCGCCGGGCAGCCATCGAAGAACTGCAGGCGGCTGCTGCCGAAACCACCCTTGCGGGGCATCGCCATCGGTCGGTCGGCCGAGCGCACCGTGCTGGGCCCTGACCCCTCGGTGGTGGTGGATACCGCCGCCTGTTCCGAGCAGGCCTGCAGGCCCAACAGCGAGGCGGTGACGAGTGCGATGGTGCCCTTCATGCACCGTGTGACGGCGGACACCACGGTTCGGTTCCCGCCTTCACCCACGGCCCGCCCGCGGAGGCGCCGAGCCCGCAACCCCACACGGTGTAGAACGTGCGGATGACCGAGGAACGCCGACCCAGCAGGTCGTTCGAAACCGACGGGTCGCTCACCGTCACCGGCCCCACCGGGATCGTGGCGCACGAGGCACACCTGCTGCACAGCCGGGTGCTGGCCCGACAGTTGCACACGGTGCGACCCGGGGTGTGGTGCCTCGTGGGGAACGGCCTGTCGAACCAGACCTTCATCGACGCGCCGGACGGCATCATCGCCATCGACACCGGCGAGAGCGTGCAGGAGATGCGCGCCGCACTGGCCGAACTGCGCACCGTCACCGACCGGCCGGTGGCCGCCGTCGTGTACACGCACTTCCACGACGTGGCCGGCACCGCCGCCGTCCTCGAGGAGCCCGGCAACGCGCAGCCGCTGCCCGTCCACGGCCACGCCCGCATCGCACTGAACCGGGCCCGCACCGGCGGCGAGATCGCCCCGGCCTACGGCCGCGGCCTCATCGAGCAGTTCGCCATCTCGCTGCCCACCGAAGGCCCCGACGCGTGCGACAACGTGGGGCTCGGCTTCTTCTTCCGCGACCCCGCACATGCCCCGTTCACGCCGGGCCACCTTCCCGTCACCCAACCGTTCGACGCGGCGTGCACGGTGCACGTCGCCGGTCTCGAGATGCAGGTGCACCCTGCCCCCAGCGATGCCGACGACTCGGTGACGCTGTGGTTCCCCGCCATCTCCACCGCGGTGAACAACCTGGTGTGGCCCGTGCTGTTCAACGTGTTCGCCATCCGCGGCGAGGAATACCGCGACCCGCGGGTGATGCTGAGCGGGCTGGACCACCTGCTGTCGCTTCGGGCCGAACACCTGGTGGGCGCGCACGGCCCACCCATCAGCGGTGCGCACGACATCCGCTCCAGGGTCACCCGCTACCGCGACAGCATCCAGTTCCTGTGGGACCAAACCGTGCGCCTCACCAACCGGGGCCTCGACAGCGCGGAGCTGGGCCATGCCGTGCACCTGCCCGACCACTGCGACGACGACTTCCTGACCGGCGAGTTCTACGGCGTTGCCGAACACCACGCGCGGCAGATCCGCGCGGGCCTGTTCGGCTTCTTCGACGGCGACCCGGCGAACCTGTTCCCCCTGCCCCCAGCCGATCGCGCACAGCGGATGGTCGACGGCTTCGGCGGGCGGCCCGCCGTGCGCAGCCAGGCATCGGCCGCCATCGACGGCGACGACCTGCGATGGGGCATCGAGCTGGCCTCGTGGCTCGTTCGAACCGCCGACGACGGCCCCGCCGGTGACGACGACCGCGGCCTGCTGGCTCGCGCCCTGCGGCTGGTGGCGCAGCGCACCAGTGCGGCGAACATCCGCAGTTGGTGCCTCACCCGCGCCCTGTCGCTGGAGGGCGGCATCGACATGTCGCGAACCCGGCAGCACCGACTGCAAGCCCGCAACGTGGCCGCCGACCCCGTGGCCGCCACCCACACCCTTCGAGTGCTGCTGCTGCCCGAACGGGCCGAGGGTCTCGACACCGTGCTGGCGTTCGACTTCGGCCCGCACGGCGGCACCACGATGCACCTGCGTAACAGCGTGGCCGTGCCGCTGCACGGCGAAGCACCCGCCGCCGCGGCCACCGTGCGATGCGACGCAGCAGTGTGGGCCGACATCCTGGGCGGTCGCGCCCCGTTGGCCGAATGCCTCAGCGGGGGCTCGGTCACCATCGACGGTGACCGGGCGGCCGCCACCACCGCGCTCGCCGCGTTCGACGTGAGTGGCCTGCAGCCGTGAGCGGCCTGCCGTCGCCCACGCCGCCGTTCGAGGGCGAACTGGCGCGCCTGCTGCCCGATGCCACGCCGCGACGGCTGCGCGGCACCTCGGCCCCCCAGGGCGCGCCCAACGTGCTGCTCGTGCTGCTCGACGATGTGGGATTCGGCTCGTGCGGGCCCTTCGGCGGCCCGGTGCCGATGCCTGCGCTCGAGCGGGTGGCATCGCAGGGACTGCGCTACAACCAGTTCCACACCACCGCACTGTGCTCGCCCACACGTGCCGCGATGCTCACCGGCCGCAACCACCACAGCGTGCACATGGGTGGCATCACCGAGATCGCGAACTCGTTCCCCGGCTACGACAGCGCCATCCCGCCCGAGGCGGCCACCGTTGCCGAGGTGCTGCGCATGTCGGGCTATGCCACCGGCGCGTTCGGCAAGTGGCACCTCACACCGTCGTGGGAACAGGGCCCCGCCGGGCCCTACGACCGCTGGCCTACCGGCATGGGCTTCGACCGCTACTACGGCATCATCGGCGCCGAGGCATCGCAGTGGGAACCGGCGGTGTACGACCAGACCACACCGGTGTCGCCGCACCTCGGCAGACCCGGTTACCACCTCACCGAGGACCTGGCCGACCAGGCGATCACGTGGATCCAGCGGCACCGGGCCAGCGCACCTCACCGGCCGTTCTTCTGCTACTTCTCCACCGCCGCGGTGCATGCCCCGCACCATGTGGCACCGGAATGGATCGATCGGTTCCGCGGACAGTTCGACGACGGCTGGGATGCGCTGCGTGACCGCATCCACCAACAGCAGTTGCGAACCGGGGTGATTCCCGCGGGCACCACCCTGACCGGTCGACCCGACGAGATCCCGGCATGGGACGACTACCCCGAGCGCTATCGACCCGTGGCCAGTCGGTTGATGGAGGTGTTCGCCGGATTCCTCGCACACACCGACGCACAGATCGGCAGGGTCATCGACGCGATCGACGAACTCGGCGCGCTCGACGACACCCTCGTGATCTATCTCACCGGCGACAACGGGGCGTCCGCCGAGGGAACGATCCACGGCGCCTGGAGCGCGCCGAGTTTCCAGAACGGTCGCCACGAGGAACCTGAATGGTTGCTCGCCCACATCGACGACTTCGGCACACCCAACTGCGAGAACCACTTCAACGTGGGGTGGGCGTGGGCGCTCGACTCGCCGTTCAAGTGGATGAAGCAGGTCGCCAGTCACTTCGGCGGCACACGCAACGGCATGGCCGTGATGTGGCCCCGACGCATCCGCGACGTCGGCGGTCTTCGCAGCCAGTTCCATCACATCATCGACCTGGCACCCACCATCTACGAGGCCGCCGGCGTGGCCGCCCCCAGCCACGTGCGCGGCATCGAGCAGATGCCCATCCACGGCACCTCGATGGCCTACACCTTCGATCAGCCCGAGGCTCCGAGCACGCACACCACGCAGTACTTCGAGATCCTCGGCAACCGGGCGATGTACCACGACGGCTGGATCGCCTCGTGTTTCCACGGTCGCGTTCCGTGGATACGAATGCAGGCGTACGAATTCGACGGCCCGCAGGAACGGTGGGAGCTCTTCGACATCCGCCACGACTTCAGCCAGGCCGTCGACCTCAGCGACCGCCACCCCGACAAGCTTGCCGCGCTGCAGCAGTTGTTCCACGAGCAGGCGCAGCAACTGGGTGTGTACCCGCTGCGCGACGCGGGCTCACCGCGCAACGGCGAGTACTCGGTGCCCACGTCGCTCGACGGCGCCACCCGCATCACCTACACCACTGCGCACGTGCGCATGCCCGAGGCCTCGGTGGTGAACCTGAAGAACACGTCGTTCCGCATCGACGCCGTGCTCGATGTGTCCGCGGGTGATCGCGGCGTGGTGGTGTGCCAGGGCGGCAACATGGCCGGCTGGTCGCTGTACCTCGACGAGCACGGCCATGCCGTGTACCACTACAACTGGTACGGCCACGAGCACACCGCTGTGCGGTCCACACAGCCACTTGCCCCCGGCCGTCGCATCGTTGGCGTGCACTTCCTCTATGAC
>JBJTXX010000033.1:0-637 GCA_046082485.1 Actinomycetota bacterium | reverse complement strand
TTGGTGATCGTCATCGACTGCACGGTGATGGGGGCTCCCCCACCGACGGGCACCTTGCCGACATGGATCTGGCGGGTGGCGCGGCGCTCGTAACTCACGGCACCAGTGTGCCAGTCATCGAGACGCGATGCTCAGCCCTTGACCGTGTCGAGGTACAGGCCGGTCAGGAACATGAAACCCAGCAGGGCAATGGTGGCCACCACCAGGGGCATCAGTTTCGACACGTCGGCGAAGTAGCGCTTGCCGTCGCGTTCACGAATCCGTTCGTAGACAGCGATCGCCGCATGGCCGCCGTCGAGCGGCAGCAACGGAAACATGTTGAACACGCCAACCGACACATTCAGCATGGCGAGCAGCGAGAACAACCCCGCCCAGCCCTCGGCAGCGCCGAAGTCGTCGCTGATGCGGGTGGCCCCCACCAGCGTGGTCGGCCGCGACGACGGATCGTCGTTCGTGCCCGCAAGATGGCCGAACACGTTCACCGGGTTGATCACCTTGGCGATGCCGACCACGGACTGACCCACCGCGGTCACGAGGTCGCGGGGGCCGTCGACGAGTGCCTCGAGTGCCGACTGACGCACGCGGTCGCGAGAGTCGGACGACACCCCGAGAAACCCTCGCACCTCACCCGCCGGCA
>JBJTXX010000032.1:0-6690 GCA_046082485.1 Actinomycetota bacterium | reverse complement strand
AGCCGTGGCGAAGGTCGGCTGCCGTCGCTTCGGATCGTGGAGGGCTGGACCTTTGATCGGGTGCGCATGGCCGTGTCTGAGCATGCCGATTTCACGGGCGAGACCCGCTCGCTGAGCCAGGCGGAGTTGCTGCGCGTGCTGGCGGTCGATCAACCCTCCGGTGAAGGATTGCTGCTGCCCGAAACCTACCGGTTCGCACCCGGGACGAGCGAGTTGCTCGTCTACCGCCACGGCCGGCCGGAGGAGGTCGTTCCGGCGTTGGCGGCGGAGGTGGGTGCGTCCGCGGTGTTCGTCACCCGCGACCACACGCCCTACGGCAGGCGACGCGACGCTGCGGTCGCCGAGTCGCTGAGAGGTGCAGGTTCCCGACTGGTGGGCGTGGATTCGCACTATGCCGTTGCGCCCGGCACCGTGGCGAAGGGTGATGGCACCGCCTACCAGGTGTTCACGCCGTTCTCGAAGACCTGGCGTGCCGTGGGTTGGGCCGCGCCCTCTGCACTTCCCGACGTGCGGTGGCTCGGCCACCCGGATGTGGCTTGCGACGGCCCGCCGGGCACACCTGGTCGGGCATGGCCGCTGTCTCCCGGCGACGAGTCTGCAGCGCACCGCCGCTGGGTCGACTTCCTGCCAGATGTGCAGCACTACGCCGAACGGCGTGATCAACCGGCGCTCGATGCCACCAGCCGTCTCTCCGCGGCGCTCCGCTGGGGTTTGCTGCACCCGCGACAGTTGCTCGATGATCTCGGCCCGGGCGAGGAGCACCGGGTGTTCACCAACGAACTGGCCTGGCGCGAGTTCTACGCGGACGTGCTGTTCCGCAACCCCGACAGTGCGTGGCGGAACCTGAACCGCAAGATGGACGCGATGCCGGTCGACACCGATGCCGACGCTCGCCGTCGCTTCGAACGCTGGTGTGCCGGCACGACCGGCTACCCGGTCGTCGATGCAGGCATGCGGCAGCTCCTGGCGACGGGCTGGATGCACAACCGGGTGCGGATGATCGTGGCGAGCTTCCTCGTCAAGGACCTGCACCTGCCCTGGC
Source organism: Actinomycetota bacterium (assembly GCA_046082485.1). GTDB lineage: Bacteria > Actinomycetota > Acidimicrobiia > Acidimicrobiales > Ilumatobacteraceae > UBA668. The sequence continues at coordinate 5,648 of JBJTXX010000032.1, read as the reverse complement.
AGTGGGGTGCGGGGCACTTCATGCGGCACCTCGTCGACAGCGACCTGGCCTCGAACCAGCACGGCTGGCAGTGGACGGCGGGCACCGGCACCGACGCGGCGCCGTACTTCCGTGTGTTCAACCCGACCGCACAGGGTCTGCGCTACGACCCCGCGGGCGACTACGTGCGCGCCTGGGTGCCGGAGTTGGCGGGGGTGGCCGGTTCCGCCGTGCACGACCCGGGGGGGCTGCGGCCGGTCGAGTACCCGGCTCCGATGGTCGACCATGCGGCCGAGCGCGACGAAGCGCTGCGCAGGTACCGACAGGTGACCGCTGGCAGTCGGTAACGTTGAGTGCCAACGGCAACCCAGCCCCCGGAGTCGCCCACCGATGCTCGACGAACGCAAGACCGCCATCCTCAGGGCAGTGGTGCAGGAGTACATCGCCACTGCGCAGCCCGTGGGTTCCACCCACATCGCCGACGCGCCCGGCGTGCAGGTGAGCTCCGCGACGGTTCGCAACGAGATGGCCGTGCTCGAGCAGGAGGGCTATCTCGCACAGCCGCACACGTCGGCAGGGCGCATCCCCACCGACAAGGGCTATCGCTTCTACGTCGATCACATGGCACAGCCGGGCCGCCTCGACGCGGTCTCGCAGCAACGGGTGGGCCAGTTCTTCGATTCGGCCCGTGGCCGCCTGGAGGAGTTGCTGCACCAGACCACGAACCTGTTGGCCCAGGTCACCCACCATGCAGCGCTCGTGGTCGGGCCGCTTGTCGAGAAGGCAGTGGTGAAGTCGGTGCAGGTGGTGTCGCTGTCGCCCCGCACCGCTGCGGTGGTTGCGGTGCTGTCGAACGGTTCGGTCGAGAACCAGGTGATCGACCTCGCCGACGAGGTCTCCGACCTTCGCTTGGCGGCGGCGACGGCGCATCTGCAAGCGCAACTGGTGGGGGCACCGCTCGATGCCTCGCGGGCTCCGGCCAGCACGGGCGACCGAGCCCTCGACGCGGTGTGTGCCGCGGCGGTGGCTGTGCTCGGCCGGCGTGACGAGGAATCCGTGTTCGTCGGTGGAGCGTCGTCGATGGCTCACGCGTTCGACACGGTCGACACCGTGCGCTCGGTGCTGCGCACGCTCGAGCAGCAGTACGTGATGGTGTCGCTGGTGCGAGACGTACTGAACCGTGGTCTGTCGGTGGCCATCGGCACCGAGCACGGCGTCGAACCGTTGGCGGCGTGCTCGGTGGTGGTGAAGCCAGTGGTGGTCGATGGTGAGCAGGTCGGCACCGTCGGTGTGCTGGGCCCGACACGTATGGATTATCCGCAGGCTCTGGCCACGGTCGAGGCCGTGAGCGACCGCCTCGGGCGGCGCCTCGGCGAGACGGGAGCCGTGAGTGGCTGACTTCTATGGACTGCTCGGTGTGCCCCGCACCGCCAGCGCGGACGAGTTGAAGAAGGCGTACCGACGTCTGGCGCGCGAACTGCACCCTGACGCGAACCCGGGTGACGCCTCTGCGGAGGAGCGCTTCAAGCAGGTTGCGCGCGCCTACGAGGTGCTCAGCGACCCGGAGCAGCGGGCGCGCTACGACCGTTTCGGTGAGCAGGGCGTCGGCTCGGCCGCGGGCGGCGGCCCGGGTGACTTCTTCGGGGGTGGCGGTGCCGGGCTCGGCGACCTGTTCGAGGCGTTCTTCGGTGGCGGTGGCGCCGGCCCGTTCGGTGGTGCGCGGGGTCCGGCAGGGCCGCCTCGGGGGCAGGACATCGAGGTCGTTGCCGACATCGATTTCGAGCAGGCGGTCTTCGGCGCGACGGTGCCGGTCACGGTGCGCACCGCGCTGCGGTGCGACGACTGTGGGGGTTCCGGTGCAGGGGCGGGCACACAGCCGGTGACCTGCAGCGAGTGCAACGGCAGGGGACAGGTGCAGAGGGTGCGTCAGAGCATGCTCGGCCAGATGGTGACCTCGTCGGCATGCCCGCGATGCGGCGGCCTCGGCAAGGTGGTGGCCACCCCGTGCGGCACGTGCTCGGGCGATGGTCGGGTGATCACCGAGAAGACGTTCCAGGTCGACGTGCCCGCAGGTGTCGACACCGGTTCCACGCTGCGGCTCACCGGCCGGGGCGCGGTGGGGCCTCGTGGCGGCGGCACCGGCGACCTCTACGTGCACCTGCGGGTCGCACCGCACGAACGGTTCGTGCGCGAGGGAGACGACCTCGTCGCCACCGTGCCGGTGTCGATCGCCCAGGCCGCGCTGGGCACGAAGTTCACGCTCGCCACCCTCGACGGCGACGAGCAATTGGTGGTGCCCGCCGGAACCCAGCCGGGCCGCCAGTTCGTGCTGCGACAGCGTGGCGTGCCGCGCCTGCAGGGGCGTGGCCGTGGCGACCTGCTGGTGCGCATCGACGTGCAGGTGCCCACCAAACTCAGCGAGTACGAGGCCGAGTTACTGAAGAAGTTCGCCGAGGCGAGGGGTGAGGAAGTGCACCACGAGCCGGGCCTGTTCGCCCGCATCAGGTCGGCCTTCCAGTGACATCGGCGTTGCGGGCCTGTGCGGCCCACGTGTTCGTCGAGTCGGTCGAACACCCGCAACTGTTACCCGATGACCACCATCACCTGTTCCGGGTGCTGCGGCTCCGCGACGGCGAGGCCGTCGGGGTCAGCGACGGGGAAGGTGGCTGGCGCATCACCCGCGTCGCCGGCGGCACACTGGCGACGGAGGGCGAGCCGCACAGGGACCACCCGCCCACCCCGTGTCGCATCGCCGCAGCAATTCCCAAGGGTGACCGCTGCGAGTGGATGGTGCAGAAGCTGACCGAACTGGGTGTCACAGACCTGTGGTTCGTGCACTGCGCGCGCGGTGTGGTGCGTTGGGAGGGCGAACGCGGCGAGCGACAGCTCGAACGCATGCGGCGGGTGGCGCGTGAGGCAGCGATGCAGAGCCGACGTACCTGGCTGCCGAACCTGCACGGCCCGGTGTCGTTTGCGCAGGCCGTCGCCCTACCGTCGGCGGTGATCGCCGACCCTGATGGAGGGGCGCTTCCCGCGGGTTCGACGGTGCTGGTGGGGCCCGAGGGCGGCTTCACCGACAGCGAGTCGACGGCGGCCCCGGCGGTGCGGTTGGCCGGGGGAGTGCTGCGGGTGGAGACGGCGGCACTGGCGGCCGTTGTGCTCCTGCTCAACTCCCCGTGACGCGGGCAACGCTCCGCGCGTTCTTGTCACGGTGCGTTGTGATGTTCGGCGGGCCGTGCCACACTGTGCGTTGACTCCACCACAGGGGTCTGAGCGGAAGCAGAAGCTGGAGGAGCACTGCGATGCGTGAATTCGACGAGGATGCGACATCGTCGCCCTACAGCCGCAAGGTGGGCGACCGCCTGCGAGTGATCCGCCGTCAGAAGCGGCTGTCGTTGCAGGAAGTCGAGGCCAACTCCGAGGAGGAGTTCAAGGCGTCCGTGCTCGGCGCCTACGAGCGTGGCGAGCGCGCCATCTCGGTGCCGCGTCTCGAGCGTCTGGCCAAGTTCTACAGCGTGCCGGTCGACCAACTGCTGCCTCGCGAGGATGCGGTTCCCGGTGAGAGCGAGGCCGCGCAGAGCAAGAAGTTGGCCATCGACCTGTTGAAACTGAGCCAGCTGTCGGGTCAGCCCTTCGAGATGCTCACCCGCTTCCTGCGGATGATCCAGGTGCAACGCCAGGACTTCAACGGCAAGGTCATCACCGTGCGTGGCGATGACACGCGGGCCATCGCGGCCATGCTCGACGTGCCGGTCGATCAGGTGGGTCAGCGCCTCGACGCGCTCGATCTGCTTTACCGGCCCTGACCGCGCCGACGCAGGCCCCCTACGGGGTCTACCTGCACATCCCGTTCTGCACACGGCGCTGCGACTACTGCGCCTTCGCCACCTGGACGGACCGGCATCACCTGCAACAGCAGTACATGCAGGCACTGCTCGACGACGTGCGCAGTGCAGGGCTGCCGCCTGTCACCAGCGTGTTCGTGGGTGGTGGCACGCCGACATTGGTGGACCCGCACCTCTTGGCGGCGGTGTTGCGCGCTGTTCCCATGGTGCCGGGTGCCGAGGTGAGCGTGGAGTGCAATCCCGACGATGTCTCCGAGGCGTTGCTGCAGGTGCTGGTCGATGCCGGCGTGAACCGTGTGAGCATCGGGGTGCAGTCGATGGTGCCGCACGTGTTGGCGTCGCTGGGTCGGTCGCACGACCCGGCGAACGTGGTGCGTGCGGTGCAGGCGCTGCGCGCCGTGGGGCTGCAGACGTTCAACCTTGACGTGATCTACGGCGCGGCGGGGGAGACGCTCGACGACTGGGCCTCCACGCTGCGGCAGGTCGTCGAACTGCAGCCACCCCATGTCTCCGCGTATGCCCTGACCGTGGAGGCCGGCACCCCGCTGTTCGACGAACCTGATCGGCATCCCGACGACGACGACCTCGCGGACAAGTACGAACTGGCCGACGACCTGCTCGTTGCCGCTGGTCGCTCGAACTACGAGGTCAGCAACTGGGCACTGCCCGGGCACGAGTGCCGACACAACATCCTCTACTGGCAGCAGGGCGACTACCGGGGCTTCGGCAGTGCAGCGCACAGCCATCACGCGGGCCGGCGCTGGTGGAACCTGCGCACCCCCGAGCGCTACATCGCCGCGGTCGAGGCGGGTTCGAGCACCGAGGCTGCGGGGGAGACCCTCGATGCCGAGACCCGCCGGGTGGAAGGGCTGCAGTTGGCGTTGCGGATGCGCCGCGGCGTGCCGGCCGATGCCATCGACACGTCGGGGCTGGAGGGACTGGTGGAGCACGACGGCGAGCACGTGCGGTTGACGAGGGCCGGCCGGTTGCTGGCGAACGAGGTGTCGCTGCGCCTGCGCTGACGCCTCAGCGTCGCGGGCTGCCTGCCTCGTACAGGTCGCGCAGCACGTCGAGCAGTTCGGTGTCGGGCACGGCGGGGGCGAAGAGGAAGCCCTGGGCCGCACTGCAACCCAGTGCACGAAGACGTGCCGCTTGCTCCTTGGTCTCCACGCCGGCGGCCAGGGTGCGCAGGCCCAGTTCGGCGGCAGTGGCCAATGCCTCGGCCACACGAGCCTCGGCCCTGGGGTCGGTGGAGAGTTGCGATACGTGCCTGCGACCGATCTTGACCCGGTCGACGGGCAGGGCACGCAGTTGCTCGACACCGAGCTCCGAGTCGCCGAAGTCGTCGAGCGAGATGCTGACGCCGGCGCTTCGGAGGCTGTGCACGTTGGTCGCCACGTTGTCGTCGCGCTGGGTGAGGGCATGCTCGTTGAGTTCGACCGTGAACCACTCGGGACGGGTGCCGACACTGTGTAGTCGGGCGAGGAACTGCTCGGCGAAGCGCGGCCAGGCGACCTCGTTGGGGGAGGCGTTCACGGTGATCTGGAAGTCGCCGAGTGGGTGCGATCGGCTCGAGCGGATCATGTTCATGATCTCCGCGGCGCGCTCGTGCACGAAGGCACCGATGTTCAGGATCTCGGAGTTCCGTTCGGCGATCGGGATGAACTCGCCGGGGGTGACGTCGCCGAAGTTGGGGTGGTGCCACCGACACAGCGCCTCGGCGGCGATCGGCCGGTCCGTGGCCAGGCTGACGATGGGCTGGAACCACACCTCCATCTGGCGGAACTGCAACGCGCTGCGCAACGCGTTCCAGAGGCGCATCAT
>JBJTXX010000031.1:0-374 GCA_046082485.1 Actinomycetota bacterium | reverse complement strand
CCCTTGTCGATTGCCTGCTGCACGAGGATGGGAATCACCACGCGGCCGAGCGCACCCACGAGCGCAAGTCCGAGCGTGGTGAAGAATCCGATGCGCAGCGCCGGCGCTGCCCGCACACCCTTGCCGATCGTCTCGACGGTGCTCCAGCGGTTCAGGGGTTCGGTCATTCCGGCTCCCCCTCCCGCTCGCGTTCCATTGCCGCCCGGTCGTGCTCGAAGGCCTCGATGAGCTGGCGGTACTCCGCCACGTCGGTCATCAGCTCGTCGTGCAGGCCGTGGGCAACCACCTCGCCGTCGACGAGGAACATCACGTCGTCTGCCAGGGCGATGGTGGACGGTCGGCTGGCAACTGCCACCACCGTCGTGCTGGTCAGC
>JBJTXX010000030.1:0-864 GCA_046082485.1 Actinomycetota bacterium | reverse complement strand
GAGACCCTCGAGCTCGCTGCCCGCCATTGGGTGACCGCCCACGAAGCGCGGATCGTCGATCGACTCGACCACGGCCGTCTTCACACTACCGACATCGGTCACGACACCGTTGGTCGCTGCCAGTGCGGCCTGCACCTGATCGGTGAGCGTGAGCACGGGTGTCGCGACGAACGTGAGCTCGGCGTCAGGGTCGAGTCCGGTCGCGGAGATGAAGCCGAGGGACATCGCCTGGTCGCACCGTTCGGCCCGTTCGTCGGAGCCGCTGACGTGCCATCCACGTTCGGTGAGGGCGCGCGCCACCGACCCTCCGATCAGGCCGAGGCCCGCAACGTTCGCCCTCCGGGTTTCCGACACGAGGGCTCAGCGTACCCGCCGGTCCGGCGAGGTCACCGATTCCACCAAGGCCTTCAGCTCGCGTTGTTCCAGTTCACGCCATGTCCCCGGCCGCAGGGCCGCATCGCGCAATGGTCCGATCCTGACTCGCACGAGCCGCACGACGGGGTGTCCGATCGCCTCGCACATCCGGCGCACCTGACGGTTCCGTCCCTCGTGGATGGTGATGCGCAGCAATCCGGGCTCGGGTTGCGACACCTTGGCAGGGGCGGTCATGCCGTCGTCGAGTTCCACCCCGTCCCGCAACGTGCGCAGTCCTCCGCCGCCCACGTTGCCCCGCACCGTCGCGAGGTACTCCTTCTCCACGCCGTGACTGGGGTGGGCTATGCGGTTGGCGAGTTCGCCGTCGTTGGTGAGGAGGAGAAGTCCGCTCGAATCAAGATCGAGTCGCCCGACCGGATAGAGGCGCGGGTTCGCGGGGTGCTTCACGAGATCGATCGCCCGCACGCGTCCCTCCGGATCGCTGTTGGT
>JBJTXX010000029.1:0-988 GCA_046082485.1 Actinomycetota bacterium | reverse complement strand
GGTGCCCTCCATCGCGGAGATGGCCGCGCCGAGACCGGCGCCGCCGAACAGGAAGTTCCCGGAGGTCACCAGCGAGGGTGTCACCTCCAGCGACCACCGGTACGGGTTGTGGCTCTGCCGGAGCCCGAGGAACGACCTGCTGTCCATGTCGACCCGACACTACGCGGGCGGCTCAGTCGTCGATGCGGTCGAAGCGGTTCACACGGTGGATGCCGAAGTTCGTGTCGTCGTGCCACGCCTCGACCAGTTCCACCGGACCCCCGAAGCGTTCGTCGAACTGTGCCTGCAGACGGGTCTGGATCTCCTCGGAACCCACTGCCATCCAGGCCTCCATCGACTCCCAGACGAAGATCAACGTGACGTAGCCGGGACGGGAATCGTCGATCCACACCTCCTTGGAGAGGAAGGGAATGCGATCGAAGCCCGGCAGTTCCGCCTCGCCCAGCGTCCAGACCTCGAAGTCGATCTCGAGGTAGCGCGGCACATCGGCGGGATCCATGCGGAAGACCAACACCTCCACGGGCAGGCGTTCGTCCTTCGTGTACCGGTATCTGATGGCCATGCCCCGGACGCTAGCCACCCCGGCGGCCCGGAGTAGTCTGCACGGCATGGGGGACACACCGTGGCAGGGCGATGCCTGCTCGCTCGTCGATGAATTCCGTGCCGGCCGTCGCTCGCCGGCCGAGGAACTGCAGGCCACGTTCGAGGCGATCGACCGCAGTTCGCTGAACGCGTTCTGCTTCCTCGACCGCGAGGCTGCGGAACAGGCCGCCCGCACCGCCGACGTCGGCAAGCCGTTCGGTGGCGTGCCGATCGGGGTGAAGGAACTCGACGCCGTGGCGGGTTGGCCCGACACGCACGCCTCGGTGCCGTTGCGCGACCAGATCGCCGGCCACACCAGCACGATGGTGCAACGAGCCCGCGACGACGGCGGTGCCGTGCTGGTCGGCCAGACGACCGCCAGCGAGTTCGGTGGTGTGAACGTCAC
>JBJTXX010000028.1:0-7064 GCA_046082485.1 Actinomycetota bacterium | reverse complement strand
CGACGTGAACACCGGCAAGAACGTGGGCACCAGCAACCTGGAGGAGACCGTGTTCCGGAACAACCTCGAGGCCGCCGAGGAGGTCGCCAAGCAACTGCGCCTGCGCGACATCGGCGGCATCGTCGTGATCGACTTCATCGACATGGAGATCAAGGACAACCGCCGCAAGGTGGTGGAGGCCTTCCGGTCGGCGCTCGCCCGTGACAAGACCCGCACCCAGGTGTTCGACATCAGCGAACTGGGCCTGGTGGAGATGACCCGCAAGCGCATCGGTGAGGGCCTGTTGGTGAACTTCGCCGACCAATGCCCGAACTGCGAGGGGCGCGGTCTGGTGATCGATTACGCCCTGTTGGAGTGAACGAACTCTCCGGTAGAGTCGTGGGGCTATGTACGCAGTGATCGCTTCCGGTGGGAAACAAGCGCGAGTCGAAGAGGGCCAGCAGGTCCATGTCGAACTGCTCGATGCCGAGCAGGGCGCCGAAGTCTCCCTCACCCCTGTCCTCGTGGTCGACGGCGAGTCCGTGCTCGCCACGCCCGACCAACTGAAGGGCGCGTCCGTCACCGCCAAGGTGGTCGGCTGGGCCAAGGGCCCCAAGATCGACGGTTTCACCTACAAGCGGCGCACCAACCAGCGTCGCCGCTACGGTCACCGCCAGAAGTACCACGTGGTCGAGATCACCTCCATCAAGAAGGGCTGACAGTCATGTCGAAGACAAAGGGCGGCGGCTCCACTCGCAACGGCCGCGACTCGAATGCACAGCGCCTCGGTGTGAAGGCCTTCGGTGGCAGCAGTGTCACCGCCGGAGCCATCATCGTGCGCCAGCGCGGCACCCGCTTCCACCCGGGCAAGAACGTCGGCATCGGCGGCGACGACACGCTGTTCGCGCTGGTCGACGGTCAGGTGAAGTTCGGTGAGCGCAAGGGTCGTCGCGTCGTCGACATCGAACCCGTCGCCTGAACCAACTCGTTCTGCTCAACGGCCCGGCCTCGTGCCGGGCCGTTGTCGTTTTCCCGCCAGCGTCAGCCGAGCGTGTCGATGCCCTGGGGTAGTTGCTCGACCGGCCACTCCAGCAGGGCCACGGCCTGACGACAGGCGAATCGGTCGGTCATGCCGCCCACGTAGGCAACGGCCTGGTGTAGCGCTGGGGCCCCGCCGGCGTCGAGGCCCGCCCCGTCGGGCAGCAGGTGGGGATGGGCCGCGTAGTGCTCGACCAGGGCCCGCAGCAACGCGATCACCGACGCCGCCTGCGCCCGTGACGCCGGGCGCAGGTAGATGTTGTCGTAGTTGAAGCGGCGGAACTCCGCGAGGGCCTCGGCCTGCGGGGCCAGCATTCCCACCCGCCCGGCGTCGGCGGCTGCGCGGATCATCCCGTGGATGAAGGCACCCAGCTGCTCGCGTCGTTCGGTGCCGCACCGGTCGCGCACGAGGGCCGGTAACTCGTCGGGGGAGACGACGCCGGAATGCACTGCGTCCTCGAAGTCGTGGCACACGTAGGCGATGCGGTCGGCCCAACTGACGACCTCGCCCTCCGGCGTGCCGGGTGCCGGGCGGCTCCAGGAATGGTTGCGGATGCCGTCGAGCGTCTGCTCGCACAGGTTCAGCGACGTGAGGGTGACGTCGGCGCCCCAGGTGGCGTGGTCGAAGCCCCCGGGCACGTAGGGGCTGAGCGCGTCCTCACTGGCGTGGCCGCCCGGGCCGTGCCCGCAGTCGTGCCCGAGTGCGATGGCCTCGGTGAGCGCCACGTTCAGGCCGAGCGGGCGGGCGACGCTGACGGCCACCTGGGCGACCTCGAGGGCATGGGTGAGACGGGTGCGCTGGTGGTCCTCCGGGAAGACGAACACCTGCGTCTTGCCCGACAGGCGGCGGAATGCGGCGGCGTGCAGGATGCGGTCGCGGTCGCGTTCGAAACAGGTTCGCCACGGGTCAGGTTCCTCGTCGATGGCGCGATCGCCGGCGCCGTGCGAGCGGGTGGCGAGCGTGGCGAGTGTGGCGTGCTCTCGTTCCTCGCGCGCCTCGCGTGGCAAGAGCAGGTTGCTGCCGCTGCCGGCCCACGAGTCGGCGTGGGCGAGGTGGATGCCAGCGGCGCGGTGGCCCGACATGGTCGAGGCCCAGCGTTCCGCCCGCTCGTGCATGTCGTCAGCCATCGGCCGTCAGCGTACCGGTAGCCTCAGAGGGTCCTATGAGCGGGTTCGTCGACGAAGCGCAACTGAACGTGCAAGGCGGCGACGGCGGCGCCGGCTGTGTGTCGTTCTGTCGCGAGGGCCCGGTGGCCTTCGGCGGCCCGAACGGTGGCGACGGCGGCAAGGGTGGCGACATCTGGCTGGTGGCCGACCGCAACGTCGCCTCGCTGCTGGCGTTCAAGGACCACCCGCACCGTCGTGCCGAGAACGGTGTGCACGGGCAGGGCAAGGACATGCACGGCAAGCGCGGACGCGACCTCGAGGTGCACGTTCCCGAGGGCACCGTCGTCACCGACATGTACACGGGCGAACTGCTGGCGGACCTCTCGAACCACGGCGACCGCTGGATGTCCGTCGCGGGTGGCCGCGGCGGCCGCGGCAACGCCAAGTTCCTCAGCAACCGCCGTCGTGCCCCTTCGTTCGCCGAACAGGGTGAGCACGGTGAGGAACGCTGGCTGAAGCTCGAACTGAAGTTGATGGCCGACGTGGCACTGGTGGGCTTCCCCAACGTCGGTAAGAGCACGCTCATCAGCGTCATCAGCGCCGCCCGTCCGAAGATCGCCAACTATCCCTTCACCACGCTCGAACCCAACCTCGGCGTGGTGCGCCAGCAGGGGCTCACCGAGTTCGTGGTGGCCGACATCCCGGGGCTGATCGAGGGCGCCAGCGAGGGCAAGGGTCTGGGGCACCGGTTCCTGAAGCACATCGAGCGAGCCCGCGCTCTGTGCGTGATGCTCGACCTCGAGGACATCGAGGGCCCGCCTCCCGAGGAGCAACTGAGCGTGCTGTTGCACGAGCTCGGCGAGTACCAACCCGACCTGCTCGAGCGGCCGCGTGTGGTGGTGGGCACCAAGGCCGACAGCGCCATCTTCGACTGGGACGGCACGAGCATCAGCTCCATCACCAATCAGGGTGTGCGCGAACTGGTGCAGCAACTGTCGCAACTGGTGCAGCAGGCACGTGCCCAGCAACCCGATACCGACGGCATCGTCATCATCCGGCCCGAGCCCGAGGGTGCCCGGGTCGAGCGGCTCGACGAGCACGAGTTCCGGCTCGTCGGCAAGCAGGTCGAGCGTGTGGTGGCGCTGAACGACGTCACCACCCCCGAGGCCCTGTCGTACATCGACTACCAGCTGAAGCGGCTTGGCGTTCCGAAGATGCTGGCCAGGGCTGGCGCGCTCGACGGCGACGTGATCTGGATCGCCGGGTTCAGTTTCGAGTACCACGAGGAGGTGTGAGCATGCGCGTGGTGGCCAAGATCGGCACGTCGTCGCTCACCGACCACCTCGGCGTGATCGACACCGCCGTCATCGATGCGGTCTGCGACCAGTTGGCGGCGCTGCGCGCCGACGGCCACGAGGTGATCCTGGTCAGTTCCGGGGCCGTGTCGGCCGGCGTCGCTGCGCTCGGTCTGGCGGCCCGGCCCACCGACATGCCCACCCTGCAGGCCATCTCGGCCGCCGGTCAGAGCCGGCTGATGGAGACGTACAACCGCTCACTCGACCGACACGGTCTGGTGGCCGCGCAGGTGCTGCTGGTTCCGCACGACTTCGTCGAGCGACGCCAGTACCTGCACACCCGCCAGACACTGAGCCGGTTGATGGAACTCGGCTGTATTCCCATCGTGAACGAGAACGACGCCATCGCCGCCGACGAGTTGCGATTCGGCGACAACGATCGCATCGCGACGTTGGTTGCGCACAACGTCGCTGCCGACCTGCTGGTGCTGCTCACCGATACGCCGGGTCTGTACACCGCTGACCCGCGCACCGACCCGACGGCGACGCTCGTCGAGGAAGTGGCTGCCGACGACCCCCTGCTGTCGGTGGCGGCGACGGCGAGCGGCAGCAGCCGCGGCAGCGGTGGTATGGCGTCGAAGCTCAGTGCGGCCCGGATGGCCAGTTGGGCCGGCGTGCGCGCCGTGATCGCGAAGGCCTCGCGGCCCGGTTCGCTGGTCGATGCCGTGGCGGGCAGGTCGGTCGGCACCACGTTCCTGCCCAGCAATCGAAACCTCCCGGCACGCAAACTGTGGATCGGTTTCGCCACCAACGTCGAGGGCAGCGTGGTCGTCGACGACGGTGCCCGCCGGGCGCTGATCGAGCGTGGCACCTCGCTGCTGCCCGCCGGTGTGGTGGAGGTGCGCGGCTCCTTCGGTGCGGGTGACGTGATCGAGGTGCTCGACACTGACGGAGTACTGGTCGCGCGGGGCATTGCCGGCACCGACAGCGATGTGCTCCGCGACACGAAGGGCCGGCGCACGGGCGACCTGCCGGCTGCGCTTGCGCACGAGTTCGTGCACCGCGACGACCTGCTGGTGCTGGTGTAGTCAGCGCCGCAGCAGGCGGCGCCGCAGTTGGGCGACCTCGGGAGTGCGCAGTGCGACGAGCGCTGCGAGATAGACCACCACGCCGGTGAGGGTGCCGGCGACGACGCGCAGAACGGCACCCGCCCCGACGTTCGAGCCCACGGCGCGGGCCACCGGCCAGACGGCCAATGCCATCACACCGGCGGCGACCAGCATCCGGCCGAGGTTGACGGCCAGGGGCGCGAGGTGGAAGCCCTCCGTCCGTCGTGCCACCACGATCAGGGTCACGATGGCGGCGACGCCGTAGGCGATGGCGAACGAGACGCTGAGGCCCAGCAGGCCATGGCTGCGCACCAGCACCACCGCCAGCACGATGTTGACCACGTTCTCCATCAGGTTCAGCAGGAACGGCGTGCGGGCGTCGAGTTGCGCGTAGAACACACGGATCGCGAACAGGTACACCGAGAACGCGGCGAGGCCGAGAGCGAATCCCCCGAGCACGCGCGAGGTGACCAGCGCGTCGGCAGCGGAGACGTTGCCGTGCTGGAACGCCGCCCCGATGATCGGCCTGCGCAGCACGAACAGGCCGAACGCCGCGGGCAGGGTGACCAGGGTGATCAGCCGGATGCCGAGCGACGTGTGCTCGACGAGCGCCGCTTGGTCCCTGCGGGTGGCAGCACTGCTCATCTCGGGCAGGAAGGTGGTGGCGATGCTGACTGCCAGCAGGCCGTGCGGCAGCACGAACCACAGGTAGGCGCGGCTGTAGGCGAAGGCCGAGCCATCGCCGCCGCGCAACAGGTTGCGCACCACCACCAGCGCCACCTGGTTCGCCACCACGTAACCCAGTGCCCATCCCGACATGGCGCGCAGCGTGCGCACGGCGGGGTTCCGGAAGTCGGGCCGGAACCGGTAGCGCACTCCCGCGGCGCGCAGTGCGGGGACCAGCGCAAGTGCCATCATCGCGATGCCGAGCGTCGCCCCACCACCGAGCAGCCATCGCAACCTGCCGTTCGACAGCACGTCGTCGAGGGTTGGGGGTCGGTCCACCACCAAGGGCACCAGTAGCAGGGAGGCGATGATCACGAGGTTCGAGAGCGCCGGGGTCCAGGCTGCGGCGAAGAACCGCCGCCGTGCGTTGAGCGCCACGGAGGCCAGGGTGTTCAGCCCGTAGAAGAAGATCTGCACGAGGAAGATGCGAGCGAGGACACTGCCCACCTGGCGGTACTGGGCGGCGTCGACCGATTCGGCGGTGAGCACCGAGTACAGCCGGAACACGAGCGGGGCGAACGCGACGGCGACGAGCGTGATGGCCCCGACCACCAGCAACGACACGGTCGTCACCGCGTCGGCCCCTTCGTCGTCGCCCTCCTCGCGCAGTCGGGTGAACAGCGGCACGAGACTGCTGCTGAGGATGCCGCCCATCAGCAACTCGTAGACCATGTTGGGCGTGGAGTTGGCGAGGTCGTAGGCATCTGCGACGGCGCTCGGGGTGCCGAGCACGGCACCCAGCACTGCGACCCGCGCCACACCGGTGACCCGTGACATCGCGGTGCCCGTGGCCACCGTGAGGTTCGACCTCAGCATCGCCCGCACCGGGGCAAGGGTAGTCGTGCCGTCGGCCAGCGGGGGCGGTTTGGGGTCCGCCACCCGCCGACCGAGCGATGAGCCGACGATCGCGCGTTCCCGCTGCGGCTCGTCGGTCCCCCCAAGAGGGTGGGAGATCTGGTGATCGTCACTCAACCGCAAACGGCACGAACGCACAATCGGCTCTTCGTCGTACTACCTGGGGCCGATGGTCCGATTCATCCAGCGGGAGGGGTCGCCGGTAGGGTGCCCTGCATGGCTCACCGTTTCGAGAGCGTTCAGCAGGTCAGCGAAGGGCTGAAGAGCGTCAACTACCTGGCCGACGATGGCATCGCCGGCGTCGCCTTCCTCGCCGACCGCCTGGGCAAGCCCGTGCTGGTGGAGGGTCCGGCCGGTACCGGCAAGACCCAGTTGGCCAAGAGCATCGCCGAGATGACCGGCGCCCGGCTCATCCGCCTGCAGTGCTACGAGGGTCTCGATGAGAGCAAGGCGCTGTACGAGTGGAACTACAAGAAGCAGTTGCTGCGCATCCAGGCCGACAAGAACAGTGATTCGTGGACCGAGGTGCACGACGACATCTTCAGCAACGAGTTCCTGCTCACCCGGCCGTTGCTCGAGGCCATCAGCGCCCCCGACCCCGTGGTGCTGCTGAGCGACGAAGTCGACCGCGTCGAGGTCGAGACCGAGGCGCTGCTGCTGGAGATCCTCTCCGAGTACCAGGTGTCGATCCCCGAGTTGGGCACCATCACGGCCACCCAGATCCCGATGGTGTTCCTCACCTCGAACAACACCCGCGAGCTGAGCGAGGCCCTGAAGCGTCGCTGCCTGTACCTGCACGTCGACTACCCGAGCATGGACCGCGAGAAGGAGATCGTGCTCACCCGCGTGCCCGAGGTGGGCGACAACCTCGCCGACCAGATCGCTCGCATCGTGCGCAGCATCCGCCAGCTCGACCTGAAGAAGGCCCCCAGCGTGAGCGAGACGCTCGACTGGG
>JBJTXX010000027.1:0-3776 GCA_046082485.1 Actinomycetota bacterium | reverse complement strand
GTATTCGAACGTTGTGTGGCGGTAGTAGTCGAGGCCGCGCACCAGCTTGGCCTCCACCGTGAACGGGATGCCGAGCGCCGTCAGTCCCGCCTGCACGCCGGCGAAGTGCGACGCAGCCTTGTCACTGTAGAAGGCGGCGATGCGGGGCGCCGCCGCCACCAGCGCCGCATCGGCTTCACGCTTGGAATCCAGCACGCGCAATGGGTTCTTCTGCAGGGTCACCCTGCTCTCGGGGCTGAGCGCATCGAGGTTTGCGGTGAAGTGCGCCTGCAGCGCCTGCACGTAGCGGGCACGGTCGTCTGGCTCGCCGAGCGAGTTCAGCAGCAGGTTCACCTGCTGCAGGCCGAGCGCCTTGTAGAACTCCCAGCCGAGGGCGATCACTTCCACGTCGAGGTTGGGGTCGTCGGCGCCGAGCACCTCGATGCCGACCTGGTCGAACTGCCGGTAGCGACCCCGCTGGGGCTTCTCGTACCGGAACATCGAGCCCGTGTACCACACCTTCCACGGCGTGAGCGGCCGGTGCTCCACGAACGCCCGGCACACCGAGGCCGTCAGTTCGGGCCGCAGGGCGATGTGGCGGCCGCCCTTGTCGACGAAGTCGTACATCTCCTTGCTCACCACGTCGGTGGCATCGCCGATGCGCTGGAACACGCCGAGGTCTTCCAACAGTGGCGAGATGACCTGCCCGTATCCGGCCGATTCCGCGACCTGCGCGAACACCTCCACGAACCGGCGCCAGCGGGCCGATTCGGGGGGCAGGATGTCGCGCATCCCGGGGCTGGTCTGGAACTCGGGCACGGTGCGCAAGGCTACCGGCAGGCCGGTGCCGGAACCGGGACGGTTTCGGTCAGCGCACCGGCGGCGGGGTGGCCGGAAGGTGGCGGTCGACGAAGTTCAGCAGCGCTGCCCAGTTCAGTTCGTACGACAGCGCCTTGGTGTGGTTGCGGGGGTCCTCGCCGCCGGCGGTGGCCTCGCCCGTGTCGACCATGTCGAGCCACACCTTGTCGTCACCCATCACCTTCACCATCGAGGCGTATGGCACCTTGGCCTGCCAGTACGGGTCGACCACGCCGTCGCGGCTGCCCTGTGCGATGTACAGCGGCGGGTCGTAGCGGTCGTCGTAGTTGCTGGGCCGGGTGGATTCCAGCAGGCGGCGGCTGCAGGTGTTCCAGCGGTCTGGCGTGGCGGGGCATCCGAGCAGGGCGGTGATGCCTGCCCCGTTGCCCACCCCGAGGCCGGGCGTGAAGGCGAACGTGGCGGGGTCGAGCACGCCCGCCAGGCTGACGGCGGCTGCCGGTCGAGACGACACCTTCTGAAGGTCGTTCACCACGCCGGTGGGCTCGAGTTGCCCGTTCGACACGCCGAGCAGCGCAGCGAGGTGACCGCCCGCCGACCAGCCCATCGCCACCACGGAATCGGGGGCAACGCCATAGCGGGCAGCGTTCTTGCGCACCCACCGCATTGCCAGTTTCACGTCGTGGATCTGCGCGGGGAACGGGGCTTCGTCGGTGCCGGCGTAGCGCACGCTGAACACCGTCCAACCACGCTGGTGCAGGCCCATCACCACGGGCATCATGCCCATCGGTTCCTCGCTGGCGAGGCTGTTCGGGTCGCCGTTGGCGTCGGCCCAGCCGCCACCGTGGATCCACAGGATGGCGCCGCCGTTGCGGTTGGCCGGCGAGTAGATGTCGAGCACCTCGGCCACACCCGGGCCGTAGGGCACGTCATTGGCGGACTTCTGCGCGGCGAAATCGTCGTTCGTGGCGACCGGCGAGGGCAGGCGCTCGCCGGCGGTGGGGTCGGCGACCTCGCAGGCTGCGCCGAACAACCCGAGGAGGGCTGCGACTGCAGCGATTCGAATCGGTCGCATCGCTCCTCCTTCCACGACACCATCGTCATCCTTGTATCGGATGGACGCACAGCGGACTGAAGCAATGTGTCGGCTTTCACTCGGTCGGCCGAGCCCTACGATCCTTCCCAGTGGACATCGGCGCGACAACCGAACTCGAGGAGTCGGATCGGGTTCTGAGGTTCCTGCGCGAGTGCGCGTTTCGGCTCTGTGGGCTTGCCAACGAGGCGCCGGCCAGCGGGGGCGCCGAACGCTTCCGGCGAGCGGTCGAGGCGTCGTTGCCCCTGATCGCCCAGCCGTCGTGGCTGCCCGTGCTGGATTCGATCGGCGACGTCGACCCGTCGCTGCTGGCGCAGCAGTTCGTCGACATCGCTGCGCTGCTGAGGTGGCAGCCGACGTTCCGCACCGACGACCAGGGCACGCACATCGCACTCGCCCCGCTGAACGAGGTGCGCACGCTGGATGGCGTGACCGTGGGCATGCTGTACGTGGGCCCCGGGCGGCAGTACCCGCTGCACTCGCACCCGCCGCACGAGCTGTACCTCACCATCGCCGGCACCGCCCAATGGCGCTACGGCGGTCACACCGAATTCCGAGAAGTCGACCCCGAGAGCGTGATCCTGAATCGCCCGAACGACCTGCACGCCACGATCGCCGGCACCACCCCACTGGTGGCGCTTTACGTGCTGTGGGACTGATCGTGCCGAAGAGTCCACGCAATCAGGTCAACTCCAGGCCGTGGCAGAACAACGTCCGCAGGCTCGACGTAGGTACGGAAACGGTCGGTGGCGGACCGGATTCGTGCCTGCGTGTCCTCTGCTGGGCCCGCCGGGGTCGAGCCGGGCGGGGCCGGGGCCAACCCGGCCGCACGCCGCTCTACTTCTGGTTGCCCGGCACCATGCGGTAGGCGTCGTAGACGCTGTCGATCTGCTTGATCGTGCGCAGCACCGACTCGAGGTGGCCGGGGTCGCCCATCTCGAACTCGAAGCGCATCTTGGCAACACGGTCAGAGCCCGTGTGCGTGCTGCACGCCACGATGTTCACGTGCTGCTCGCTCAACGAGTTCGCCACGTCACGCAGCAAGCGTGACCGGTCGAGTGCCACCACTTCCACCGCCGCACGGAACAGGGCCTGCGACTGGTCGCCGTCCCATTCCACGTCCACCAGGCGGGCCGACTGCTCGGTCATCAGGCTCATCGCGTTCGCGCAGTCGGCACGGTGCACCGAGACTCCCCTGCCGCGGGTGACGAAACCGATGATGTCGTCGCCGGGCACCGGCGTGCAGCAACGGGACAACCGCACGAGCACGTCGTCGATGCCCTCCACGTGCACGCCGGCAACGCTGCGGGTGCGGCGCGGCTGCGACCGCGGGAAGTTGTTGGCGGGAAGGTCCTCCACCTCGGGGTCTTCACGCAGGCGGCGGGCCACCTTGCCGGCCAACGAACGTGCCCCGACGTGCCCCTCGCCCACCGCCGCCAGCAACGAATCCAGGTCGGCATACGACGCCGCCTCGATCTCGGCCTCCAGCGCCTCGCTGGCCCAGATGCGCTGCACCGGCAGGCCCTCGCGGCGGAACTCCTTGGTCAGTTCCTCGCGGCCGGCCTCGATCATGTCGTCGCGCCGCTCTCGCGAGAACCACTGCTTGATCTTGTTGCGGGCCCGCGGCGACTGCACGAACTGCAACCAGTCGCGCGACGGCCCCGACGACTCGACCTTCGAAGTGAAGATCTCGCACGTGTCGCCACTCTTCATCCGGTGGTGCAACGGCACCAACCGCCCGTTCACCTTCGCACCGATGCAGGCGTGACCCACCTCGGTGTGCACGGCGTACGCGAAGTCGACCGCCGTGGCATCCACCGGCAGCGTGATCACCTTGCCCTTGGGCGTGAACACGAACAGTTCGTCCTGCTCGAGGTCGGTCTTCAGG
>JBJTXX010000026.1:0-1282 GCA_046082485.1 Actinomycetota bacterium | reverse complement strand
CACGTGGCCATCGCCGCGGCGATCGACGAGCTGGTCCACCACCGCAGCGACGCGCCGCCCGGCGCGCATCACGTGGTCGACATGTGCTTCGACGCCCCGCACGCCCCCGACCTGGCCGCAGCGGCGGAGCGGGCCTGCATCTCGGTCGAGGCCGTCGCCGACGCCCATCTGTCGGCCGTCTACCGCGTGGGCATGTACGGCTTCGCCCCCGGCTACGCGTACCTCTACGGCACGCCACCCGCCATCCAGTTGCCGCGCAACCCCACACCCGGGCCCACGGTGCCGGCCGGCAGCGTGATCATCACCGGCCAGCAGTGCCTGGTGATCCCGGTGGCGATGTCGACCGGCTGGTTCGCGATCGGACGCAGCCCCGTGCAGGTGCTGCGCGACGACCCCGAGCGTCCGTTCCTGTTCGACGTGGGCGACACCGTGTCCTTCCGCCGCATCACCTCCGACGAACTCGCAGCCCGACTGCCAGCGGAGTGGCGATGACCACCGCCGTGTTGCGGGTGCTGCGCGCCGGCCCGTTCGTCACCGTGCAGGACGGCGGCCGCCCGGGTCTGATGCGCTTCGGGGTGCCACGATCGGGCCCGATGGACCCCTTCGCCCATGCCGCCGCGAACACGGTGCTGGGCCGGTCGAGCATCGCCACCGCCATCGAGGTGTCGCTCAGCGGCCTGAGCGTGGAGTGCGTTGCCGGCACCGATGCCTCGCCCCTCACCGTGGCCGTGTGCGGTGGCGGCTTCCGCGTCTCGCACAACGGCGCCGCGCTCGACCCGTGGACGATCTGCACCCTGCACCCCGGCGACACCCTCGCCATCACCGCCGGTTCGTGGGGCAGTTGGTGCTACCTCGCCGTGACCGGCGACCTGCAGTCGCCACGTTGGCTCGGCAGTGCCTCCACCCACGTGCGTTCCGGTCTCGGCGGCGGCCCGGTGCAGACCGGTGACGAACTCACCGTGCTCGACGCCGGCTTCGACGATGCCCGCACCGGGGCGGTGGAAACGCCGGCCACCGCACGACCACCGCAGGTGCTGCGGGTCGTGGCCGGCCCCCAACAGCACTGCTTCGAGGCGGGCGCGCTCGACACGCTGCTCGCCTCGCCGTACACCCTCTCGACCGCGTACGACCGCATGGGCGTGCGGCTCGACGGGCCACCGCTGCCACTCGACGGCTCGCTGGCCATCCCTTCCTCGCCGATCGTGCGCGGTTCACTGCAGGTGGCCGGCGACGGGGTGCCAACGCTGCTGTTCGCCGACCACCAGACCACCGGCGGCTACCC
>JBJTXX010000025.1:0-12546 GCA_046082485.1 Actinomycetota bacterium | reverse complement strand
ATGGCTCGCCCGGCGCAGCGGCACAGCGATGCCCCGATGTGCATGCAGTGCGGTGTGCAGATGAACCGGGCTGGCTCGTGCCACGCCTGCCCCAGCTGCGGCACCACCAGCGGCTGCAGCTGATGTGACGCGGTGGTGCGGCGCACCACCGGGTCATCGATCAACCGAGGAAGGGGGAGGCCGAGTGCCTCCCCCCTTCGCCGTGGACGCCACTCCATGTCACCGCACAGATGCTGTGTCGTTCTGAGCGGTGACACAGAAACGGTTGCGTTCCCGTGCCGTGGCGACAACACTGTCGGGCATGAACCCCTCGACGACTGCCGTGATCCTGGTGGGTTTCCAGAACGACAACTTCGCCAGCAACGGTGTGCTTCGTGCTGCCTACGAGGACTCTGCCGGTGTCGAGACCGTCCTGGATCGCACCGTGGCCTTCCTGCGTCGCATCGTGAACACCGATGTCACCATCATCTGCACGCCGATCGTGCTCGACGCCGACTACCGGGCACTCGCCAGCCCCATCGGGATCCTCAGCGTCATCAAGGAGTCAGGGGCGTTCCGTTTGGGCACGCCGGGGGCTGACACCGTTCCCGAGCTCGCCGAGTTCGGTGACCGCATCACGTATGTGCTCGGCAAGGTCGGCTTCAACGCCTTCTCCAACACCGCCCTGGAGGACGAATTGCGCGACCGGGGCATCAGGGACGTCGTGATCACGGGCGTGATCTCGTCGCTGTGCATCGACTCGACCGGTCGGGCTGCCTACGAACGCGGCTACGACGTCACGATGCTGTCGGACTGCACCGGCGGCCGCACCGACACCGAGCACCGCTTCTACTGCGAGCAGGTGTTCCCGCTGTACGGAACGGTGCGGCACAGCAGCGAGTTGCTCGAAGAACTGCTGGGCGTGTCGGCCTGACGGTCGGTGCACGGATGACGGAGGCCTCCGACGGAGCGGAAGTCGGACTGGCCACCGACCTGCACGTCGAGGCCACGAATCGGCTGATCGAGGCGTTGGTCGATGCCGAGAAGAGGATGCGCCGCCGCATCGAACTGCTCGGTGACGCCGTCTTCGAGACCGATGGGGCAGGCGTCGTGGTGTTCCTCAGCAGTGCATGGAGCCAGATCACCGGCCGGTCGGTGGAGGACACCATGGGCACGTCACTGGTCGACGCAGTGGTCGACGTCGACGCGGCCGAGTTGGCCGCCGCACTCACTCCAGCCCGGCATGGCTTCCGGGTGAGGGTGCGGTTCCGCCGGCCCGACGGCCGAACGGTGCCGACGTTGGTGGTGACGGCCCCGATCGAGGACGGCGGCGTGGTGGGCGTGGTGCAGGACATCTCCCAGGAGGTCGCGTCGCAGGAAGAGTTGTCGATGTTGTCGATCGTGGCGAGCTCCACCGACAACTACGTGGTCATCACCGATGCAGCGGGGAACACGGAATGGGTGAACCCGGCGTTCGAGGCCAAGACCGGTTACACGCTCCGCGAGATCATCGGCCGCAGACCTGGCCATGTGCTGCAGGGTCCGGAGAGCGACAAGGCAACCGTGGCACGGATTCGCGAGGCGATCGCGGAAGGCCGATCGAGCCGCGAGGAGTTGGTCAACTACAGCAAGGACGGCTCGTCGTACTGGGTGCAGTTGCAGATCACCCCGGTGCGCAACGAGCAGGGAACCGTGGAGCGCTACATCTCGGTGCAGATCGATGTGACGCGGGCGAAGGAACTCGAGCAGGAGATGCAGCAGCAGCGGGCGTCGCTGGAGGCGGCCGTGGTGAAGCGCACTGCGCAGTTGGCGAGGGCGAAGGACGAGGCAGAGGCGGCGGCGCGCGCCAAGAGTTCGTTCGTGGCGAACATGAGCCACGAGATGCGCACGCCGTTGAATGCGATCACGGGCCTCACCCGCCTGTTGGCCGCCACCGAACTGAATACCGCCCAGTCGGACTACGTGCACAAGATGGCCTCGGCGGCCGGGGTGCTGATGAACACCGTGACCGACGTGCTCGACTTCTCGCGGGTTGAGGCCGATGCCGTGGTGCTGGAGGCTGCGCCGTTCCGCCTCTCCTCGATGCTGCGCAGCGTCGACGCAGTGGTCGGCACCCTCGCCCGCGACAAGGGACTGGCCTTCCATCTGAGGCTCGACCCGAGCCTGCCGGAGAAGGTCGTCGGTGATCGCTTTCGCCTGGAGCAGGTGCTGATCAACCTGGCCGGGAACGCGGTGAAGTTCACCTCCAAGGGTTCGGTGACGGTGGCCCTTCGCCGCGAGGCCGTGGGGCGCGACGTGACGGTGCGGTTCGACGTGGCGGACACCGGCGTGGGCATCGAGCCCGGTGAGGTGCAGCGACTGTTCCAGCCATTCACCCAGGCCGACTCGTCGACCTCGCGCATGTACGGCGGCACTGGTCTGGGCCTGGCGATCGTGCAGCGTCTCGTCGGCCTGCTGGGTGGTTCGGTGCAGGTCGACACCGAAGTGGGCCGGGGCAGCACGTTCGGTTTCTCCCTGAGGTTCGCAACGGTCGACGCCGGGCCGTCGGGCAGCGATGTCACCGGGGCGATTCCCCGCAGCTCGGGTACGAAGCTGTTGGGCGTTCGAGTGCTGGTGGCGGAGGACAACGACTTCAACCAGCAGGTCGTGGCCGAACTGCTGGAGAGCGAGGGCGCGCTGGTCACGGTGGTCTCGAGTGGGGCGGAGGCGCTGGCGAGGGTTGCCGCGGAGGCGCGCTACGACGTCGTGCTGATGGACGTGCAGATGCCGGGGATGGACGGGATGGAAAGCACCCGGCGGCTCCGTGCGCTGCAGGGCGGCGCCGACCTGCTGGTGATCGCGATGACGGCCAACGCCTTCGATGCCCACCGGGTGGCCTGCCTCGCCGCAGGAATGAACGACTTCGAGACCAAGCCGGTGGATCTCGAACGTCTGTGCCGAACCATCGGGCGATGGCTGCCCGACCTCGTCGACGTCGACGACGAACCTGCGCAGCCGGCCGCCGTCGACCCGACGGTGCTGGCCAGCCTGTTGAACAACGACGAGGTGAAGGTGCGTCGCTTCGGCCTCAGGTTCGTGGAGACGACCCGCACGGCCATTTCCGACATGCGGGCGGCAGTTGCCTCGGGAGACGTCGATGCGCTGCGTCGACTCGCCCACGGTGTTCGCCCGGCAGCAGCATCCGTTGGCGCTGCGCCGCTGTCGCAGTTGGCCGCCGACCTCGAGTCGGCAGCCTCGTGGGGTCATGTTCCCGATGCGATCGCCCGTCTCGACGCCATTGCCCGCGAACTCGAGCGCGTCGCCGAGGTGTTGGCGCGATGAATCCCGTGCGTGTGCTGGTGGTCGACGACGACGACTTCATGCTCGAGTTGGTGAGCGAGCAACTCGAGCAGATCGAGGGTGTCGAGGTGGTGCCGGTCTCCGATGGCTGGTCGGCGCTTGCGTTCGTGGACGACGAGGTTGCCCGCCCCGACCTGATGGTGTTCGATCTGGGTTTGTCCGGTCTCCACGGCACGGAGATGATGCGCCTGCTTGCCGACCGGGGCTACCGCGGCGCCGTCCTCGTCATGTCGGGCTCGCCCCGGCACATGCTCGACGCCGCGGCCGACATCGCCCGGGGCTACGGACTGCATCTCCTCGACGCGGTCTCGAAGCCGGTCGACCCGGCGCAGTTGCGTGCAGCGGTCGAGCAGGTTCAGAGACAGTCGTAGAGCGCGTCGATGAGCGCCCGGTTTCGGGTGCTCTGCCAACGCGGGATGACGTGGTTCATCACGTAGCCGAACGCCACGCCGGCTTCGGGGTCGGCGAAGCCGAGAGCGCCGCCCGTGCCGAAGTGCCCGAACGCGCCACCGTTCGGCCCGAGAGGCCGCCGCTCGCTGGTGGGCACGAAACCCAGACCGAACGCGACATCCTCGCCCAAGACCGGGCAGGGCCCGGCCGCCTGCACAGTGGTGGCCTCGCGCAGCAGGTCCGCGGACAACAGCGGGCGCCGGCCGATGAGGGCACCGTAGAGGCGGGCGAGGCCGGTGGCGCTGCCATGGCCGCTGGTGGACGGCACCTCCGCGGCACGCCACGCGGGGCTGTTCACCACGCCGTGCGACGAGTAGCCGGGAGGGTTGAAATAGCCACCGAACACCATGTAGGCGTCGTCGTCGAGTGATTCGAGGTCGAGGTCGGGGATGGGTGCCGATGGCGCCCAGATCACCTCTGCGCACCGGTGCTGCTGGTCGGCCGGTACGCCCCACCAGAGATCGGCGCCGAGCGGGTCGGCGGTGGACCGCAACAGCCGGCCCGGGTTCCGCCCCGACACCCGTCGGGCGATCTCACCGACGAGGTGGCCGTAGGTGTTGGTGTGGTAGACGACGCGACTGCCGGGCTGGAACCACGCCGGCGTCTCGGCGAGGTGCCGGGTCATCACCTCCCAGCGCCAGAGGTCGTCGTTGGCGAGTTGGTGCCGGATGGCGGGCACCCCTGCCTGATGGCAGAGGGCGTGGCGCACGGTGGCCTCGTGCTTGCCGCCCTGGGCGAATTCCGGCCAGACCGAAGACACCGGGTCGTCGAGCCCGACAAGCCCGCGATCGACGAGTTGCAGCACCATCAGGGCGATCAGCGCCTTGCCGGCCGAATAGAAGTCGACGACGGTGTCATGGCGCCAGGGTCGGGTCGCCGACTCGTCTGCCCAGCCGCCCACGAGGTCCAGCACCGGGCGGCCGTGCACCAGCACGCAGACGGCGGCGCCGACCTCGCCTCGCTCGGCGAAGTTCTGGGCGAACGCCTCGCGCACGGCAGTGAACGCCGGGTCGCAGTGGCCACTGATCGGGTGCTGCATCCGCTGCAGTCTGGCACCGGCCGACCTGCCAATCTGTGCCCATGGAGAACTTCACCGCACGCCTCGCCGTCGTCACCGGAGGCGGCACCGGAATGGGCCGGGAACTGGCTCGTCAACTCAGCGCCGAGGGCTGCCACGTCGCGATGTGCGATGTGTCGGCCGAGCACATGGACGACACGATCGCCCTGTGTCTCGCCGATGCCCCCGCCGGCACGCGCGTCACCGGGTTCGTTGCCGACGTCAGCAGCGAATCGCAGTTGCAGGCGTTCCGGGACGACGTGGTGGCCCGGCACGGCACCGAGCAACTGCACCTGCTGTTCAACAACGCCGGCATCGGTGGTGGAGGCAGTTTCGTGGCCGATGGCCGCACTGAGTGGGAGGCCACGTTCAACGTGTGCTGGGGCGGCGTGTACTACGGCTGCCGCACGTTCATGCCGCTGCTCGTGGCGGCATCCGAAGGGCACGTGGTGAACACTGCGAGCGTGAACGGCTTCTGGGCGTCGCTCGGCCCGAACATCCCGCACACGGCCTACAGCGCCGCCAAGTTCGCGGTGAAGGGCTTCTCGGAGGCGCTCATCGCCGACCTCGCCGTGAACGCCCCGCACGTGAAGGTGTCGGTGGTGATGCCGGGCCACATCGGCACGAGCATCGTGCTGAACAGCGGTCGCTACTTCGGCCGCGAGCCGAAGGAGATGACGGCCGAGCAGGTCGACCGAGTGCGCGAACAGTTGGGGCGGCGTGGCATCGACGTGGGCGCGGCGAGCGACGACGACATCCGGTTGGGCATGCAGATGCAGGCAGAGATGTTCCGTGATGCGGCTCCGACGACGGCGGCCCAGGCCGCGACGATCATCCTCGACGGTGTTCGCAACGAGCGGTGGCGCATCCTCGTGGGCGACGATGCGATCGCTCTCGACGAGCTGGTGCGCCAGTACCCGGCGCAGGCTTATGGGCCCGAGTTCCTTCCGCACCTCAAGTCGAGGGGCCTGTTCGCCTTCGCGACGCAGGACGTGCCCGACTGACGTTGGTCCCGAAGGCGGGGACCAAGGGCCATGGTGCCCGCTCGGCTGCCGGACGTACCGTGCAGTCGGGACAACGTCACCCGCGAAAGGGGCGCCACATGTCGTACCAGCACGCCGTCGTCTGGTTGGACCACCTGCATGCGAAGGTCATCGACTTCACCGTCGACGACCAGCACGTGCGGATGGTGAACAGCGAGACCGACCATCGCCAGGTGCACCGCAAGTCCGGTGGGCCGGGCAGTGGCAAGCATGCCGAGGACAAGGCGTTCTTCGACGGCATCGTGGCAGCACTCGGTGATGCACGCGACGTGCTGGTGGCGGGCCCGGGCATGGCCAAGCAGGCATTCGTCAAGGACCTGCAGCACCGGCACCCGGAGTGGGCGCGTCGCGTGGTGGGCACCGAGACCATGGACCACCCTTCGGTGGAGGAACTGCTGGCCTCGGCACGCTGCTACTTCCGGCGTGTCGACAACCTGCGCGGTGTGTGACCCCTCCTACGGGCGCGGGTAGGGTCGCGGCGCAATGGCAACGCTGCGGTTCAGTTTCGGCACGATGGGCTCTGGCAAGAGCACCATGGCGTTGCAGATCCACCACAACCTTGCCGGCCGTCACCTCTACGGGCTGCTGCTGACCAAACTCGACCGCGAGGGTGCGCAGGTCACCAGTCGCCTCGGTGTGGCGGCGGAGGCCGTGGAGGTGACCCCCGGTCTCGACCTGTACCGACTGGCGGTCGCCCATTGGCCCATCCACTACCTGGTGTGTGACGAGGCGCAGTTCTACAGCCCCGAGCAGTGCGACCAGTTGGGTCGCGTGGTCGACGAGTTGGGGGTCGACGTGTTCGCGTTCGGTCTGATCACCGACTTCCGCGGACTGCTGTTCGAGGGCACCAAGCGCCTGCTGGAGATCGCCGACGAGCGCGTGCCCATGCAGGTCGAGGCCCGTTGCTGGTGCGGGGCGCGGGCCACGCACAATGCGCGCGTGGTGAACGGCGAGATCGTGTACGAGGGTGAGACCGTCGTGGTGGGCGACACGGGTTCGGCAGGCGACCAGCCGCTGTTCGGCGACGTCGTGCGCTACGAACTGCTGTGCCGCACGCACTACCGCGGCGGCGAACTGGGCGTCTGACGGGTCGGCCGGCCGGACTGGCGGGCGGTCAGTCCTGCGGGGTGCCGAACCGGCCGCGATCGAAGTCGAAGAAGGCCTGGCGCAGTTCGTGCTCGGTGTTCATCACGAACGGCCCGTAGCGGGCGACGGACTCGTTGATGGGTCGGCCCGTGAGCACGATCACCTCACTCGTGTCGGCGACGCCCGTCCGTTCGAGCGACGGGGCGTCGACCTCGGCCATGATGCCCTCGTCCACACGGGTGTCGCCCATCTGCACCGCGCCGGTCATGGGGTACACCAGCACGCGGTGGCCCTCGGGCAGCGGTGTGTCGACGGCGGCGCCGTGGCGCAGCGTGAGGTGTGCATACGAGATGGGAGTCCGGGTGCTGCCCGGGCCGGTGAGTCCGAACAGGTCGCCGGCGATCACGCGGACGACCACGCCTTCGGTGCGAGCGATCGCCACTGCGTCGGCCCGCAGGTCCTGGTAGGCGGGCTCGCACATCTTCTTCGCCGCGGGCAGGTTCACCCACAACTGCAGGCCGTGGGTGCGGCCGCCCCGGGCCTGCTCGGCGGCGCTCGGGCCCTCGCGGTGCAGCACCCCGCGGCCTGCGGTCATCCACTGGGGGTCACCGGCACGCAGCAGACCGTGGTTCCCCATCGAGTCGCGGTGCTCGTTCTCGCCCTCGAGCAGGTAGGTCACGGTCTCGAAGCCGCGGTGCGGGTGCCACGGGGCGCCGATTCCCTTGCCGGGGGCGAAGTCGACCGGACCGAGGTGGTCGAACAGCAGGAAGGGGTCGAGGTGGCTCAGCGACATCGTGGGGAAGGGGCGACGCACCACGAAGCCGTCGCCCTCCACGGCCTGCTGGGCCCTGATCAGTCGGGTCGCCATCAGTTCTCGATGGTCGTCGCGCCGGCCATGACGACGAGGAAGAACACGATCATCAGCACGCTGAGCACCAGGAAGACCGTGCCGATGATGCCGCAGATGCGTCCGGCGGTCACGTTGCCACGATTGCGGAAGTTCACTGCCGACTGCGCGTCCATCTCGCGGATGGCGTTGTTGCCCATCACCCACGCAACGGGCCCCAGCAAGCCGCACACAACCAGCGACAGGATGCCGAGCACGAGGATGGTGGTGCCGTTGGGATGGTCGGCGCCCGTCTGGTATGCGGGTTGGTACGGGTTCTGGTACGGCGGCGGCCCCGGCGGCGGGGGAGGGGGCAGTGACATGGCGGCAGCCTAGAACGGCAGGGGCTGCTGCATGGGTTGCTGGGACTCGACCACGGTGTCGGCCGGTGCTTTGCGCTCCCAGATGACGGCACTCATGCAGGCCGAGACCACCCAGAGCGTGGCGATGATGGTGCACGTGGTCATCAGCGCCATCGCCGCGCCGATCGGCCCGAAGCCGACCCAGTTGTCGAGCAGCTGCGGGAAGATCCAGCGCAGTGTGAACCTGGCGAAGATGTTGTCGAGCACCACGCCGACCAGGCCGCACCACACGAAGTGACGCCAGCCCAGACGACCGTGGCGGATGAGCACCATCGGCGACACGGCCCACAGCACGAAACCCGGCACGAACCCGGCGGCGTTGACCACGAAGTTGACGATGGAATCCGGACGCCGCATCAGCGACAGCCCGATGGCCTGGGTGATCATCAACAGCACGAACCAGATGGCGCCCCGACCCACCTCGGTCCAGAACGGGAAGCGTTCGCGGCGGAAGGCCCTGGCCCACGTCTTGGCGACCTGCGCCGACATCGGGATGCCCCAGAACAGGAATCCACCCAGGCCCGTGAGTGTCCAGATGCTGCGCAGGCTGGCGCCGGTACCGAACAGGTCGTTGACGATCGAGGCACTGGGCCCGTCGAGTTGCATCCAGGAGATCAGGAAGTCGCCGATGCTCAGGGTGCTGCTGAACTGCACCGCCCAGCCGTAGCCGATCAGCACCAGCGGGATGATGGTGGTGAACAACTCCAACGCCAGCAGGCCGGCGAGGTCGAGGCCCTCGATCTCGAAGAAACGGCGCGTGCTCGCAACCGGTACTCCCAGTCGTCTCGAGTCCTCCAGACGCTGATAGGCGCCGGTGAGGTGCCCCTTCAGTGACTCGATGTGGTCCTCCACATCCGCAAGTGTAGGGACAGGACGCGTGGCGAATGGCGCTAACCGGTGCGAGCCGGTAGCGTGTCGACACCGTTCGGGCCAGCGTCGTCCCGTGCGCCACCAGCCGTTCAACCGACTCCGTGGAAGCAGAACTCGATGCACTCCTCATTCCCCGCGGGCTTGCCCGCGCCCACCGGCCTGTACGACCCCAGGTTCGAGCACGACGCGTGCGGCGTCTCGTTCGTCGCCAACATCAAGGGCGTCGCCAGCCGGTCGATCGTGGCGATGGGCGTGGGCGCACTGTGCAACATGGAGCACCGCGGCGCCACCGGCGCCGAGGCCGACACGGGTGATGGCGCCGGCATCCTGATCCAGGTGCCCGACCGATTCCTGCGGGCCGTGGCGGGTGTGGAACTGCCCGCCGCCGGTTCCTACGCAGTGGGCCTGGCATTCCTGCCGGCTGACGCCAACGACGCGGAGAAGGCGCAGGCCGCCATCGCGGCGATCGTCGCCGACGAGGGACTCCGCGTGCTCGGCTGGCGCGAGGTGCCGGTGAACGCCGACTGCCTCGGCAGGTCGGCACGCGCCGTGATGCCGTCGTTCCGCCAGCTGTTCGTCGCCGATCCCGCCGGAGCGGCGGGGATCGACCTCGATCGCCGCCTGTTCGTGGCCCGCAAGCGGATCGAGCACGAACTGCCTGCCGAGCAGCGCACCTACTTCCCGTCGCTCAGCAGCCGCACGCTGATCTACAAGGGCATGTTCACGACGCCGCAGTTGGCCATGTTCTTCCCCGACCTCGCCGACGAGCGCATGGAGAGCGCACTGGCGCTGGTGCACAGCCGCTTCAGCACGAACACGTTCCCCAGTTGGCCGCTCGCACACCCGTACCGGTTCATCGCCCACAACGGCGAGATCAACACGGTGCAGGGCAACCGCAACTGGATGCGCACGCGCGAGAGCCTGCTGGCCAGCGACCTGCTGCCGGGCCTCGAGCGGGCGTTCCCCGTCTGCACGCCCGGCGGCAGTGACTCGGCGAGTTTCGACGAGGTGCTGGAGTTGCTGCACCTCGGCGGCCGCAACCTGCCGCACGCGATGCTGATGATGATCCCCGAGGCGTGGGAGAACCACGACACGATGGACGCGGAGAAGCGGGCGTTCTACCGGTTCCACTCCTCGCTGATGGAGCCGTGGGACGGCCCCGCCAGCGTGTGTTTCACCGACGGCACGGTGATCGGTGCGGTGCTCGACCGAAATGGTCTGCGCCCCAGCCGCTACTGGGTCACCGACGACGACCTGGTGGTGTTGGCCAGCGAGGTCGGCGTGATCGAGATGGACCCCGCGAAGGTGGTGCGCAAGGGGCGTCTGCAGCCCGGCCGCATGTTCCTCATCGACACCGCGCAGGGTCGCATCGTGGAGGACGACGAGATCAAGCGCAGCCTTGCGCAGGCCCAGCCCTACCAGCAGTGGCTCGACGCCGGCCTCGTGGAGTTGAAGGAACTGCCCGAGCGCGAGCACGTCGTGTTCAGCCGGCAGAGCGTGCTGCGCCGCCAGCAGATCTTCGGGTACACCCACGAGGAACTGAAGGTCATCATCGGGCCGATGGCGAAGGCGGGTGCCGAACCGATCGGCTCGATGGGCACCGACACGCCCATCGCGGTGCTCAGCGAGCGGCCGCGGCTGTTGTTCGATTACTTCCAGCAGTTGTTCGCGCAGGTCACGAACCCGCCGCTCGATGCCATTCGTGAGGAGGTGGTGACGTCGGTGGGCTCCACCGTCGGACCCGAGGCCAACCTGCTGTCGCCGGGGCCCGACAGTTGTCGCCAACTCGTGCTGCCGTTCCCGGTGATCGACAATGACGAGCTCGCCAAGATCATCCACATCGACGACGACGGCACCCACCCCGAACTGAAGACCGTGGTGGTCAGCGGTCTGTACCGGGTGGCGGGCGGTGGCCTGGCCCTGAAGCGGGCGCTCGATGCCGTGCGCGCCGAGGTCGGCAAGGCCATCGACGACGGTGCCCGCATCGTGGTGCTGAGCGACCGCAACGCCGACGAGGTCTACGCACCCATCCCCAGCCTGCTGCTGACGGCGTCGGTGCACCATCACCTCATCCGTGAGAAGCAGCGCACCAAGGCCGGCCTGATCGTGGAGTGCGGCGATGCCCGCGAGGTGCACCACATGGCGCTGCTCGTCGGCTACGGCGCGGGTGCCATCAACCCGTACCTCGCCTTCGAGAGCATCGAGGACATGGTGCGCGAGGACGTGCACGGGATGGGCGGCATCGACCCGCACAAGGCCGTGAAGCACTACATCAAGGCCGCCGGCAAGGGTGTGCTGAAGGTGATGAGCAAGATGGGCGTGAGCACCGTCGCCAGTTACACCGGGGCACAGATCTTCGAGGCGATCGGCCTCGGCCACGAGTTGGTCGACGAGTACTTCACCGGCACCGTCAGCCGCCTCGGCGGCATCGGACTGGAGGAGGTCGCCGCCGAGGTTGCCGCACGTCACGCCGTGGCGCACCCGAAGCGCCCGGAGGAGCGTGCCCACCGCAGGCTGGAACTCGGGGGCGAGTACCAGTGGCGCCGCGAGGGCGACGTGCACCTGTTCAACCCCGAGACCGTGTTCAAACTGCAGCACGCCACCCGGGCGGGTCGCTACGACATCTTCCAGCAGTACACGGCGTTGGTCGACGGGCTCTCGGCCAAGGCGGCCACGCTGCGCGGGCTGTTCGATCTCGCCCCGGGGGACCGGCAGCCGGTGCCCATCGACGAGGTCGAGCCGGTCAGCGAGATCGTGAAGCGTTTCAGCACGGGGGCCATGAGCTACGGCAGCATCAGCGCCGAGGCGCACGAGACCCTCGCCATCGCGATGAACCGCATCGGCGGCAAGAGCAACACCGGGGAGGGCGGCGAGGACCCCGAGCGTCTGCACGACCCGGAGCGGCGCAGCGCGATCAAGCAGGTCGCCAGCGGACGCTTCGGCGTGACGAGCGAGTACCTCGTCAATGCGGACGACCTGCAGATCAAGATGGCGCAGGGAGCCAAGCCCGGTGAGGGCGGCCAGCTTCCCGGTCACAAGGGTTACCCGTAGGGGACCAAGACGCGGCACAGCACGCCTGGTGTGGGGCTGATCAGCCCGCCGCCGCACCACGACATCTACTCGATCGAGGACCTCAAGCAGCTGATCCACGACCTGAAGAACTCGAACCCGGCGGCGCGTGTGCACGTGAAGCTGGTGTCGGAGGTCGGGGTGGGCACGGTGGCCGCGGGAGTCAGCAAGGCAAAGGCCGACGTGGTGCTGATCAGCGGCCACGACGGTGGTACCGGCGCCAGCCCGCTGACGTCGCTGAAGCATGCCGGCGCCCCGTGGGAGCTCGGCCTGGCGGAGACGCAGCAGACGCTGCTGCTCAACGGTCTGCGCGATCGCATCGTGGTGCAGGCCGACGGACAGTTGAAGACCGGCCGCGACGTCGTGATCGCGGCGTTGCTCGGCGCGGAGGAGTTCGGCTTCGCG
>JBJTXX010000024.1:0-2176 GCA_046082485.1 Actinomycetota bacterium | reverse complement strand
AAGAACTGCGTCCACACTTCCTCGATGGCGAGTTCGTTCCTCATGCCCGTGGGTGCGTCTCTGCGTACGCCTCGCGGAGGCGATGGTTGCTGACGTGGGTGTACCGCTGGGTGGTCGAGACGTCGGCGTGCCCCAGCAGTTCCTGCACCGCACGCAGGTCGGCGCCACCATCGAGCAGGTGCGTGGCGAACGTGTGGCGCAGTGCGTGCGGGTGCGTGGGCAGGGGTGAGCGGCGATCGAGGATGCGACGGACGTCGCGCGGCGCCAACGGCTTGCCGCGCTCGTTGCCGAACAGCACGCTGCCGGTCTCGGGGGGCAGCACCTCGGCACGCACGGCCAACCAGGCGCGGACGGCGTCGACCGCCGGTTCGCCGAGCGGCACTCGGCGCTGCTTCGAGCCCTTGCCCCACACCGAAACGGCGCCCATGGTGAGGTCGACCGAGTCGACCGACAGGCTGCACAGCTCGGCAACTCGAAGACCGCTGCCGTAGAGCAGTTCCAGCACGGCGTCGTCGCGCCGTCGGCGCCACACCGGTTCGTCCTCGGGAGCAGGCGCCTCGAGCAGTTCCGACACATCGGCGTGGTCGAGCACCCGTGGCAGACGGCCCTCGCCGGCGGGGGCACGCAACGAGGTGGTCGGGTCAGCCGACACCACGCCCTCACGGCGGAGATACGCGAAGTAGCGCCGCAACGACGACGCCTTGCGCGCCACGGTGCGCTTCGCCGCACCCGCCGCCGCAAGCGAGGCCACGTAGCGCCGCACCACCAGGCGATCGACCTCCCGAGGGCATTCCAGCGACTGGGCCTCTGCCCACTCGAGGAACGACTCGAGGTCGCGTCGATAGGCCAGCACCGTGTTGGCTGCGCTGCGCGTGAGCGAGGCAACGAAACCGTCGAGGTGCCAAGCGGCACCGACGGGGCGGGTGACGGGGGCGGCGGGCATTCCCCCACAGGGTATTCCCTCCCGGTCATGGCAGTGGTGACCCGGTGCACTCGTACCATCCGTCCGCCCCGGCGACCCACCCGGCCTGTTGCAGACGCGCCACCGACATCGCGACCTCCACCAACGAGGCGCCCGTGGCGAGCGCGAGTCGATCGAGGGTGCAGGCACCGCGTTGCAGGACGCGGTACGCAACCTCGTCGACAGCCTCCGGGCGTGCCCGTGTCTCGTCGAGAGCGCTCGGACGGTGACGGCTGTGGTCGATGCGCAGAGCCGTCAGCACGTCGTCGGCATCGAGCACCGGCGCAGCGCCGTCGCGTAGCAGGGCGTTGGTTCCCGAGGCGGCCCGGTTGCCCACGGTGCCGGGCACCACCATCACGGGCACCCCGCGGTCCAGCGCCGCCGATGCGGTGAGCAGCGAGCCACCCCGCTCCCGTGATTCGACCACCACCAGCACCTCCGCCAGCGCAGCGACGATGCGGTTGCGGAGCGGGAACCGATACGGCTCGGGCACCGTGCCCGGTGGCCCCTCCGACAACAGCAACCCGTGGTCGCCGACCGCCCGCCACAGATCTCGGTGCTCGCGTGGGTACACCACGTCGAGACCCGATGCGACCACCCCGATCGGTCGGCCCGCACCCTCGGCCTGCAGGACGCCCCGGTGGGCGTGGCCGTCGATGCCGCGGGCCAGACCCGAGACGACGTGAACCCCGGCAGCCCCGAGGCCATCGCCGAGTCGACGCGCCGCGTCCCGCCCGGCTGCCGTGGCGTTGCGGGTGCCGACCACGCCCACTCTGCGCCCCTCCAGCAGGGCGAGGTTGCCCTTCGAGAACAGCACCGGCGGGGACTGCGCGTCGCACTCCAGCAGCGCCGGGTAGCGCGGATGCCCCCACCACACGACGTCGATGCCGAGTTCGTCGCATCGCTCGGCCGCGGCAGTTGGCGGAAGCCTTCGGGCTGCCTGCAGCCACGCAGAACGGAGCGTCTCGTCGCCCAGCACACCGGCAGCAGCGCCAGTGGGGCGACGCTCACCCGAGACCACGCCCCAGGCCTGCACCGGGTCACGCGAGCGCAACAGGGCTGCGAGTCGGCTGAGCGTCATGAGCGGCAGACCGGCGAGGGCTGCCGCTGCTGCTGCGGCCGGCGCGTCGTCCTGCAGGCTCATGCAACGGCCTCCCGCCGACCGACCCCGAGGCGCACGCGCAGCCCGAGCGCGAGTGCCACGTGGTCGGCCTC
>JBJTXX010000023.1:0-5378 GCA_046082485.1 Actinomycetota bacterium | reverse complement strand
CAACATCCGCTGAGCAACAACCTTGGCTATCGTGCAAGGCCATAAACAAGGCAACGCCCTCCACTCCTAGCTGCGTGGGTATGGCTGTGCAGTAAGCAATGGCCTACGGCGAGTTCGAGGGCATGGCGATCGACGAGGTGCCCCGCGACATGTGGCAGCGCTGGATCAGCGACCCCGACTATGCGCCCGCGGGTGGCGAGAGCCTTCGGGCGCTGGGCGTGCGGGTGCGCGCCGCATGCGATGACCTGCTCGAGGAGGCGCGTCACCGTCACGTGGTGGTGGTCACCCACGCCACGCCGGTGAAGGTGGCGATGGCCTGGGCGCTGGGCGTCGATGAATCCATCACGTGGCGTAGCTTCGTCGACCAGGCGTCGGTGACGCGCATCATCGTGCGCGACCGTGGCCCGGCACTGTCGGGGTTCAACGTGGTGAGTCGGCCTGTAAGCGGGGTTCTGTAGCCCCTTGCGGGGCCGGTGACCATCCATCTCTGCGGCCTACCCGAGAGTGCCGGTGAACCGGCGGACGGGCCGTCCGTGCTCTCTGCTTGGCCTTGCTCCGAGTGGTGGTGCCAGCCGTACGGGTCGCCCCGCACGCTGGTGCGCTCTTACCGCACCGTTTCAGCCTTGCCTGTGCCCGGGGGCCATCGGCGGTCTCTCTCTGTTGCACATCCGTCAGGTCGCCCCGACCTGGCTCTCGCCAGCACTCTGCCCTGTGGAGCCCCGACTTTCCTCGACGTGGTCAGGCCACGCCGCGGCCACCCGGCCGACTCACCACGGCGGCAGTGTACGGGTCAGGCGCAGGTGTCGGTGGCGTAGGTGAGGGAGTTGAGACTGGGCGTCTCGAAGTTCGCCTTCATTCGCACGCCGTTCTCGTCGCCCCTGCCGCCGATCCAGGTGATGGGAGCCAGCGAACCGAACTGCGAGGTGATGGCCACCGGCAACGGGATCTCGGTCTGCGGCGGTTCGTCACCGGCGGGTGCGGTGGTGGAGGGTGCATTCGACACGACCGGCGAACCGGGCACGTATGCGCCGGGGTGGATCGTGAGTGCGACGTGTGCGGCCTGGCGGGCAGAGCGGGCGCCGGCCTTCATCAGTTCGGTGCGCTGATCGCCGCTCCTCACCAGCGGCACCATTGCCTGGCAGGTCTCGGCCGACAGGTTCTCGAGGGCCAGCACCATGTTGATCAGGTCGCGGCAGGCGTCGTCGCTGGGCTCGATGGCCGCAGCGGCGTCGGTTGCCGGTGCGCCGTCCTGCACCCGGCTGAACGCGGCATCGATGTAGGCCGAGTCGAGCCGCGGGTTGCCGCAGTCCCACGCCTCGGCGCCGGCAGCGACGGCGAGTTCGTTGAACTTCGCCGCACTGGCGGTGTGGTGCTCCTGCAGTTTCGCCACGAGCGCCGACTGGTCGCCGAGGTCGGGGTAGGACGTGCTGCCACCGGCGAGCACGCCGCTGTCGAGGATGCGCTGGTAGGCGTTGGCGATCGAGGTCTCGAAGGAGGCGCTCGTGCGCAGCAGCACGCCGTCGTTGACCTTGGCCTCGGCCAGGGTGGGCTTCGTGGCGCCGGTGCCGACGCGGCCGATCTGGGTCTCGGCCGAGGTGCCGCACGCAGCGACGAACGCCGCGCCGACGACGGTCACGCCACCGATGCGCAGCAGCGAACGGCGGTCGACCTGGTGGGAGGGAATGGGCAGGTTGTTCATGGTGGTCACGCGTTCCCCAGCAGCGAAGCGGCTTCGGTGTCGACGAGCAGCTCGGCGAGGTCGGACGACCCGGCCAACGAGCGCAGCACGGTGGTGTGGCGGGCCTCGGCGATCTGGATCGACGCCACGAGGGCGGCGCCGTCGAGCCCGACCAGTTGGCCCAGCACATCGGTGTGCGTGGCGGTGGCCGCCGACTCGAGGTCGGCCGCTGCCTTGATCACGCTGGTGGCGTCGCCGGTGAAGGATGAGGCGAGCGAGGTGAGCAGTTCCTCGATGGGCGTGCCCGGTGCGGCCTTGCCGAGGATGGCGCTCAGCGAGTTGGCGAAGGCGAGGTGGGCCTCGCGCATCGCCACCATCACCGCGGCCTGCTCGTCGGTCCAGCCCTTCACGTCCTTGATGGCACTCGTGTAGAGCGCCGTGGCCGTGACCTCGAGCTGCTGGGCGACCGCCAGCAATGTCACGTCGTCGGCGGTGGGCCGCTTCGGGGGCGGCGTGGCGGCAGCGGCGCTGGCCCGACCGGTGAGGAACGGCAGCAGCGAGATGGCGGCGCCACCGATTCCGGCGGCCAGCATGCCGCGGCGGGCGACCCGCTGCGTCTCTTCGATTTCCACTCGGGGTGATCCTTTCGACACGTGCGCCCCACAGCATTCTCTGCCGAGGGCGAACGGAGCAATTCTAGAAGTCGAGAGCCGACAGGTCGGGTATCCAGCCTCGGGCTCGCTCCACGGCCTTGGCCCACTGGTCTCGGTCGAGCGCGCCGTTGGGTTCCACGACCTCCCGCGGCTGCCATGCCGCGGCGATGTCGTCGAACGAATCCCACACGCCGACAGCGAGGCCCGCGAGATAGGCGGCGCCCATGGTGGTGGCCTCGGTGTGGCGGCTGACCTCCACCGGTCGCCCGGTGGCGTTGGCGAGGGCCTGCACGAACGTCGGGTTCTGGCTCATGCCGCCGTCGACGCGCAGCGAGGGCACGGCGATGCCACTGTCCCGTTCGGCGGCCTCCACCAGATCGGCGCCGCGTTGGGCCACACCCTCGAGCACGGCACGCACCACCTGCGGCCGTCCCGAGCCGCGGGTGAGCCCCAGCAGGGTGCCCCGGGCGCCGTAGTCCCAGTGCGGCGTGCCGAGGCCCATGAGCGCTGGCACGTAGACGACGCCGTCGGTGGTGTCGCACTGGGCGGCCACGTCGTGGGTGGCCGCAGGGGAGTCGACGATGCCGAGGTCGGTGACCAGCCACTCCACGTTGGTGCCGGCGGAGAGCATGATCGCCTCGGCGCCCCACATCAGGCTGCCGTTGCGGCTCCAGGCCACGATCGGGAAGGTGCCGTGCTCGGCCCTCTGGGCGCTGGCAGGTGCAGTGCCACCCGTGCACATGTCGAGCATGCCCCCGGTGCCGAAGGTGATCTTCGCGAGGCCGGGCCGCACGCAGCTCTGTCCGACGAGACTGCCCTGCTGGTCGCCGACCAGCGCCGCCAACGGCGGGGCACCGGGCAGTGCCGTCGCCTCGCCGAACACCCCGGAGGTGTCGACGAGGCGGGGCAGCATCCCCTCGGGGATGCGCAGCGCCTCGCACGCCCTGCTGCTCCAGCCGCTTGCATCGGGCAGCAACAGTCCGGTGACCGCGGCGTTCGAGTGGTCGGTGACGTGCACGGCACCGTCGCTGAGCACCCAGGCGAGCCAGGTGTCGACGGTGCCGAAGCACAGGTCCCGTTCGCGGTTCGGGTCGAACTGGTTCAGCAGCCACGCCACCTTGGTAGCCGATTGGTTCGGCGCCAGGCCCAAGCCGTGCTCGCTCTTGGCGACGATGCAGTCGATGACGGTGCGCAGGTCCTGCCATCCCAGACCGGGGCCGACCGGCTCGCCGGTGGCCCTGTCCCACACGATGGTGCTGGCCCGTTGGGCGGTGATGCCCACCGCCTGCACCGGTCCGGCCGCGGTAGGGCCGCGCGGGCCACGTCTCGCACCGCGGCGGCCATGCCGGTGGCATCGAACTCCACCAGTCCCGGGAACGGGGTCGAGGGAGGGAACGGGCGCTGGTGCAGCGCGGTCAGGGTGCCATCGGGCCGTGCGACCGCTGCTCGCAGGCCCGAGGTGCCGACATCGACGACCAGCACGCTCATCGCCGCGTCCCGAGGAACTCGAGTTCGGGAGGATGGGGAGTCATTGGGGGCTCCTTCCGCGGGGCGTGAGGCCGCGCTTGGTGAGCGCACTGCCCAGCACGCCGCCGATCATGCCTGCGAACAGTACGGCGCTGAAGGTGAAGAAAATGCCCAACCAGCGGACGTCGCCACCGCGCAGCAGCTTGATCACCACGAACACGACCTGCGCGGCGAGATACGTGCCGCCGGCGCAGACCATGCCGTGCAGCAGGGGCAGACCGCGGCGCTGCACCCACGCGGCGATGCCGGCGCCGAGCGCGAAGCCGCCCAGCGCGGCCAGCCACAAGAGGGACGCCCAGGCCGAACCGGGAGACTGGTCAGCCACCAGTCGGGCGGCGATGCTGAACGGCACGGCGAAGACCAGCGCCACGGAGCCTCCCTGGCGAAGGGCGTCCCTGTCCAACGTGCTCACGGCCATGCCACCTCTCCGAACGGGGACCTGAGCCCCAGCTTCCCGGGGTTGAGGATGCCACGCGGGTCGAGCGCGTCCTTCACGGCCTGCAGCACCGCGACCCCGCCTCCGATGGCCTCGTGCACGAACCGCGACAGGTTCAGGCCCACGCCGTGGTGGTGCGACAGGTTGCCGCCGGTGCGCAGCACGGCCCTGCTGCCCGCATCCCAGAGGGCCACGTACGTGGCCTCCACCTCATCGGCAGGCGGCGTGGCGGCGAACGTGAAGTAGAGGCAGGCGCCGTCGAGGTAACTGTGCGACAGGTGACAGGTGGCGGCGCGGGCGTGGGGCACGGCGAGCATCGCCGCCCGCACCTCGTCGAAGATGCGCGGCAGCGCCGCCCATGGCGCCGCGATCTCGAGCGTGTCGACCACGAAGCCCTTGCGTGTCAGGGCCTGCAACGCGCTCGTGTCGTTGCGGTGGTGCATCCACTTCTCGACGAGTTCGGCGTCGAGCGGACGAGCCGCGGCGCATTCCTCGGTCACCACGCGCATTGCGCCGTCGACCACGGCCTCGTCGCCCTCGTCGAGCACCAGCAGCACGCAGTACGAGCCATCGGCGCCCTGACCGCGCTGGCTCTCCGGGCGGTCGTAGAGCCTCAACACCGCAGGTGTGGCACCGCGCCGCAGGATGCGGCGACAGGCGTCGATGCCATCGGTGAACTCGTCGAACGCATAGGCGGCTCGACGTTCGGCGGTGGGCACGGGGTGGGTCTTCAGCGTCACCGAGGTCACCACGCCGAGCGTGCCCTCGCAGCCGACGAACAACTGGGTGAGGTCGGGCCCCTGGGCCGCGGCGGGCGAGCCGCCGGTGCGCAGCACGCTGCCGTCGGCCAGCACGACCTCGAGTCCGGCCACCAGCTGCTCGATCTTGCCGTAGCGGGTGCTGTACTGGCCGGCCCCGCGGTGGCCCACCCAACCGCCGACGGTTGCCAGGTCGAAGCTCTGCGGGAAGTGACCGACGGTGAGGCCGTGCACGGACCGCAGTTCGGCCTCCAGGTCGGGGCCGAATGTGCCGGCCAGCACTTCGACCAACCCGGAGGCCGCATCCACGGCGACGATGCCCTGCA
>JBJTXX010000022.1:0-2805 GCA_046082485.1 Actinomycetota bacterium | reverse complement strand
TGGCTGCCCGCAGCGCACGCACGTTGTCGCCGAGATCTCCGATCTCGGCCGCGGCCTTGTAGACGAAGCTCAGGCACTGGCCGGCCAGGCGAACGGAGCCGTTCTGGAAGAGCGGGTCGGCGGTGCGGCGCGCCATCAGGCCGTGCACCGCCGGGTCGTCGGCGTCGAGGCCGTGGCCCCACACGAACACGTGCACACCCGCGCTGTCGCGCCCGCGGACCTCCATCCGGTCGATGGCCGACAGCGCCTGCTGCACCGAGAGGTAGGCAGCGGCGGCAGCGACGCCCACATCACGGCCGGCCAGTTCGTGCACGGCGGCTGCGGTGCGGAGGCGATCCCTGCGAACCGCCCACACGGCGTCGCGAAGGGCCAGCAACTCGGCGTTCGCGGCCTCCAGCACTTCCGGCGCCGGGGCCGTCATGGCCTCCAGTTCGGCGTCGCGGATTGCGATGCGGGCCTCGAGTTGGTCGATACGGGCCGTGATGCCCGCGACCAGCCCGTGGCGGCCGGCCAGCGCAAGCACACCCGGTGTGCCGTGCAGGAGGCGGTCGACTTCGGCCACCGACACTGCCGCCGCCGACAGCCGTGGTTCGGCAACGGCCCCGTCGAGCAGCGCCAAGAGGTGGTCGGCTGCGGGGGTCGGCCGACCCGAGGGACGGGACACGATCGCCACGATGCCGCACATGACGGAAAGGTTACCGGCGGGTGCCTCGGTGAACCGGGCAGGTCAGTCGACACCGCCGAAGCGGTGGCGCACCACCTCGGCCAGGCCATCGGCAACCGTTCGGGCCATGTCGGGTTCCGCAGCCTCCACCATCACGCGGATCAGCGGTTCGGTGCCGCTCGCGCGCACGAGGATGCGGCCCTGCCCACCGAGGGCGGCCTCCGCCTCGGTGATCTCGGCGGCAAGTTCGCTGGCGGCATCCGGGTGGCGATGGGCGACGCGCACGTTCACCAGCACCTGCGGGAACGACTCCATCACCTCGGCAGCGAGTTCGGCAAGGGTGCGGTGGTGGCCGTGCACGTACTGCGCGAGGCGCAGGCCGGCCAGCAGTCCGTCGCCCGTGGTGGCGAGGTCGCGGTAGATGATGTGACCGCTCTGCTCGCCGCCCACCCCGTGTCCTCCGGACTCGAGCGCCTCGAGCACGTACCGGTCGCCCACCGCCTTGGTCTGCACCGCGATGCCGGCCGACTGCATGGCCCGGTGGAAACCGAGGTTGCTCATCACCGTCACCACCACGGTGCCAGTCGGAAGACGGCCCTCCTCGCGCAACTGCAACGCAGCGAGCGCGATGAGGCGGTCACCGTCGACGATGCGACCGAGGTGATCGACGGCGATCACGCGGTCGCCATCACCGTCGAAGGCAAGGCCCATCATCGCCGCCTCGGCCACCACGGCGGCCTGTAACGAGTCGGTGTGGGTGGCCCCGCACTGCAGGTTGATGTTGCGCCCGTCGGGCTGGGCATGCAGCACCACCACGTCGGCGCCGAGGTCGCGGAAAGCCCGTGGCGCCACGGTGCTCATCGCACCGTTCGCGCAGTCGAGCACGAGCCGCAGGCCGTGCAGCGGGCGGTGCAGGCCCACGAGGTGCTGCACGTAGCCGTCGGCGGCCGATGGGTCGTGCCGCACCGCCACCAGCGGGAACGTCGAGTCGGCGTGGATGTGCGCCTCGATGGCCCGCTCGACGTCGTCGGGCAGTTTCGTGCCGCCCGCGGCGAACACCTTCACCCCGTTGTCGGTCCAGGGGTTGTGCGACGCGGTGATCATCGCCGCGGGCACGCCCTCGCGTTGGGCCAGCCACGCCAGCGCTGGAGTGGGCACCACCCCCACCGACACCGGCTCTGCGCCGCCCGCGGCAAGACCCGCCGCGACCGCGGCCTCGAGCGCCTCACCGCTCTCGCGGGTGTCGCGGCCGATCAGCCACCTGCCGCCACCCAGCACCTCGGTGGCCGCGCGGCCGAGCGCAGCGGCGAACGTGGTGGTGAGTTCGGTGAGCGCCTCACCACGCACTCCGTCGGTGCCGAACTTCAGCGTCACTCCGTGATTCTCCCGTGTCTCGAAAAGCACGAACGCCCCCGGCACACGGCCGAGGGCGATCCGGGCACAGCGCGACTCAGCGCTTGGTGTACTGCTTGGCCTTGCGGGCCTTGACCAGACCGTACTTCTTGCTCTCCTTGCGACGCGGGTCACGGGTGAGCAGACCGGCCTTCTTCAGCGCCGCACGCGAGTCGGGGTTGATCTCGATCAGCGAACGGGCGATGGCCATGCGCAGCGCACCTGCCTGACCGTTCACGCCGCCGCCGTGCAGCGTGGCATCGACGTCGTAGGCGGCCTCGGCGTCGGTGACGCGCAGCGCCTCGGTGACGATCATCCGCTGCAGAGCAGTCGGGAAGTACACGTCGAAGGCCTTGCCGTTGATCGTGTGGGTGCCGGTGCCCGGGCGCAGGCGGGCGCGGGCGACGGCCTCCTTGCGGCGGCCGGTGGTCTGGGTGAGCGGCTTGGTGGCCATGCGATGTCTCTGCCTTCTCGGTTTCAGCGGGCCTTGGCCGCGGGGATCTCGTGGACGACGGGCTGCTGGGCGGCGTGCGGGTGCTCGGCACCGGCGTACACCTTCAGCTTCTTGATCTGCTGACGGCCCAGCGGGCCCTTGGGCAGCATGCCGCGGATGCTGTCGCGCACCGCCTGCGCCGCATCGCGGTTCAGCAAGTCGGAGTAGCGCTCGCTCTTGAGGCCGCCGGGGTAGCCGCTGTAGCGGTACACCTGCTTCGCATTGGCCTTGCCGCTGGTGAGCACGACCTTGTCGG
>JBJTXX010000021.1:0-2265 GCA_046082485.1 Actinomycetota bacterium | reverse complement strand
GCGAGTGCCACCGAGCGGAACTGGCCGACGACCAGGTCGGGGTGCATCTGCTCGAGCAGCTTCAGATCGGCGCCGTCGGGGCCGGTGCCCAGCAACACGGGCTGGGGAAGTGCGCCGGTGGCCCGGGTGAGCAACCGGCGGCCGCACGCGACGCGCCAGATGTCGTTCTCGGTGAGGCCGATGGCACCGCGGAGTGCGTCGAGTGCCCACCGCACGTCGTCGGTCGTCGCGTCGGAGCCGCCGACGATGTTCTCGATGTCGACGAGCACCAGCCGGCGGTCGGTGGCAGCCCACGGCACCAACGCAGGAGGGGGACCGCCGCGCAGCTGAGGCGGCAGGGAGTTCTGGCACGTGCGGCGAGGCAGGCGGGGGTCGGGCAGTGGGGCCTCGGTGATGGTGTGTCCTGCCGTGCCGAGCAACTCGAGCCTGGTTGCGGCGGCGGTCGTGGCGGTGTTGGCGGTCGTGGTGGTGTTGGCGGTCGTGGTGGTCATTGCGGTCCTCCTGTCGTGGCCGGGCACCCGTTGTGCCCTCCCCTGTGAAGACGCGCGATGTGTCCGTTCGCGTGACGACGACTCGACGGTCGGCGATCGTGGTGGGCGGGTTGCGTCTCAGTGCACACGACGCACCCACACTTCGTGGTCGCCGACAGGGCCGTCGGGTGCCGGCTGCCAGTAGGCCTCCCACTGTTCGCCGACGAGCACACCGTGCATGCGGCTCTCCGCGTCGCGGCGATGGGCGTTGCTGATGTCGCTGGCCAACTGCGCCGCCGTGGTGCGGGTGTACAGGCGGGGCACCTTCACCCAACCCTCGCTCTGGCGGGCGTGGCCGAACGTGCGGATCCAGAACGACGTGCGGCGCCGGGTCACTTGCACCACTCGCTGGCGAGGAAGTGCATGAACGTGCCGTTCCACGGCTGGTAGGCGGGCCATTCGTCGAGCAGCCATTCGTGGGCGTCGTCGGCGGACCAGCCGTGCAGGCGCATCGCGTAGGCCTTCAGCACGAGCGCCGTGCGGCTGCGGCCACCGTGGTAGTGCACCAGCACCTGACGGCCCTCGGCACGCCAGGCGTCGATGGTGTCGACGGCGTCGCGGACGGCGGAGTGCAGCGACGGGTTGGCGTCGTGGGCGTCCTGGTCGAAGAGGTAGACCTCGCGTCGCATCGGCACACCGGCGAACGCGCCACCCGTGCGGCACAGGCTGAGCACGGCGAAGCCGTCGCCGGCTGCCCGGCTGGCGCCGGTCAGGTCGGCGGCGAACACGCCGGGCAGCACCTGCTGGGGGCCCACGGTGGGGTCGGGGGAGTTGAGCGGGCCGGGGAAGCGACCGAGCAGGCGGATGGCCAGCGCCTGCAGCGAGGCGTTGTCGTACTGCACCGTGCCCTCGGGGGTGTCGAGCGAACCGTGCACGTACGTCGTCCAGCGGCTGGGGATGGCCTGCATGCCGCACCGTGCGCCGGCGAGTGCACCCGCCACGCAGGCGACGGTGTCGGTATCGCCGCCGAGGTCGATGGCGGCGGTCACCACGTCGTGGAACGACTCGTGGTGCCGCAACGCCCACACGGCCTGGGCCAGGCAACCCCACACGGATCCGTTGCCGGGCTCGGCGGCGGAACCGGGCTGCCAGTCGGGGTGCAGCATCGTGGCGAACATGGGGACGACGGCGGCGGGCACCCGGCCCACCACGTCGGCCAGTTCGGCGATGGGGTCGTCGCCGAGGATGGTGCGCCGCACGAGCTCGGCGGCGATCGCTGCCCCCCAGCCGGCGGCCGGGTCGTGGTGGGTGAGGGCCGACTGCTGCAGCGCGGCCTGCATGGTGCGTTCGGTGATGTCGCCGGCCGCGTCGAGGTGGCTGCGTGCTGCGAACCACGGGCCGACGGCCACGGTGCGCATCAGTGCACCGTTCCCGGCGCTGCGGCCCAGGTCGTCGTGTGCGGCGGTGGCGGCTCCGGCCCACTCGGGGCGTGCGAGTGCGGCGCTGGTGATGACGCCCACGTCGCGGGCCGTCGCGGCCCAGGCACGCCAGCGCT
Source organism: Actinomycetota bacterium (assembly GCA_046082485.1). Lineage (GTDB taxonomy): Bacteria > Actinomycetota > Acidimicrobiia > Acidimicrobiales > Ilumatobacteraceae > UBA668. Next base: position 240 of record JBJTXX010000021.1, on the reverse strand, counting down.
GCCAGAGGTCGGTGGAATCGATGCCGTCGTGGGCGAGCATCGACTCGGCGAGGGCGAGCGCCATCTGGGTGTCGTCGGTGAATTCACCGGGTGCCCAGCCGAACCCGCCGCCACCGGTCATCTCGCCGCGGTCGCCGATCACCGGCAACGGATACTTCGTGCGGTAGGCGAGGGGCGCACCGAACTCGAACGGGGCCCCGAGTGCGTCACCGACCGCTGCGCCGAGGAACGCCCCGATGG
>JBJTXX010000020.1:0-7909 GCA_046082485.1 Actinomycetota bacterium | reverse complement strand
TGCACGTTGATCAGACCGCGCACGTCGAGCGCCTTGGCGATCGCCGTCGTGTAGCGCTCGATGACCTCCACGACCCATCCGGGCCGGTTCTGGGGCGGGATCGCGCAGGCCGAGTCACCACTGTGCACCCCGGCCTCCTCGACGTGCTCCATCACCCCACCGATCAGCACCTCCCCGGTGTGATCGCGGATGGCATCGACATCGACCTCGATCGCGTCCTCCAGGAACCGGTCGATCAGCACCGGACGCTCGGCCGACAGGCCGCCCTCCTTGCCGAGGCTGCCGAAACCGGCGAGTTCGGCCATAGCCCGTGCGAGGTGGTTGCGGTCGTGGACGATCTGCATCGCCCGACCGCCGAGCACGTAGCTCGGGCGCACCAGCACGGGAAACCCGACGCGCTCGACGATGCCGAGTGCCTACTCGAGGTCGGTGGCGGTGCCGCCCGGCGGCTGCGGGATGCGCAGTTCGTCGCACAGCGCATTCCACTTCTCGCGGTCCTCGGCGAGGTCGATCGACTCGGGTGAGGTGCCCGCGATCAGCTCCCGGGGCAGTTGGCCCGACAGCTTCAGGGGGGTCTGGCCGCCCAACGAGACGATGACCTTCGGCGGGGTGCCACCAGCCGCGGCGGTCTCGGCCGCGATGACGTTGAGCACGTCCTCGCGGGTGAGCGGCTCGAAGTACAGCCGGTCGCTGGTGTCGTAGTCGGTCGACACGGTCTCCGGGTTGCAGTTCACCATCACGGTCTCGAACCCGGCCTCTCGCAGCGAGAACGACGCGTGCACGCAGCAGTAGTCGAACTCGATGCCCTGGCCGATGCGGTTGGGGCCGCTGCCGAGGATGACCACTCTCGGGCGGTCGCTCGGCCGCACCTCGTTCTCGTCCTCCCAGGTGCTGTAGTGGTAGGGAGTGAGTGCCTCGAACTCCGCAGCGCAGGTGTCGACCGTCTTGTAGGTGGGCAGCACGCCGGCGGCCTCGCGAGCGTGACGGACGTCGTCCTCCGAGACGCCCCACAACCACGCCAACTGTGAGTCGGAGAAGCCGAACTGCTTGGCCCGTTTCCATGCGCGTCGCAAGAGCGTCGGCACGACGGCCGGCTGCGACTGCGCGTCGGCCAGGGCGCTGCGCTCCTCCATGATCTGCTGCATCTGGTCGAGGAACCACGGGTCGATGCGACACGCCTCGTGGACGCGTTCGACACTGACACCGCGGCGCAGGAGGTCTCCCACCTGGAGGATGCGTTCCGGGGTCGCCACGGCCACCATCGTCAACAGGTCGTCGTCGGACGTCTGGGCCAGCAACGCCTCGCCGGGGTCGCAGCCGAGCCCGAGGCGGCCCTGCTCCAGCGATCTCAGACCCTTCTGCAGGCTCTCGGCGAAGGTGCGGCCGATCGACATCGCCTCACCCACCGACTGCATCTGCGTGCCCAGCACCCCCTTCGTGCCGGGCAGCTTCTCGAAGGCCCAGCGCGGGATCTTCGTCACCACGTAGTCGATCGACGGCTCGAAACTGGCCGGAGTCGCCTTCGTGATGTCGTTGGCGATCTCGTCGAGCGTGTAACCGACGGCGAGCTTGGCGGCGATCTTCGCGATCGGAAAGCCAGTCGCCTTCGAGGCGAGCGCGGATGACCGCGAGACACGCGGGTTCATCTCGATCACCACCTGCTCGCCCGTGTGCGGGTCCACCGCGAACTGCACGTTGCTGCCGCCGGTCTCCACGCCGACCCTGCGGATGCACGCGAACGCCGCGTCGCGCATCTGCTGGTACTCCACGTCGGTGAGGGTCTGCGCGGGTGCCACCGTGATCGAGTCACCGGTGTGCACCCCCATCGGGTCGACGTTCTCGATCGAGCAGATGATCACGCAGTTGTCGGCGCGGTCACGCATCACCTCGAGTTCGAACTCCTTCCAGCCGGCGATGCTCTTCTCGATGAGGATCTCGCTGATGGGACTGGCGGCCAGGCCGTTCGAGGCCACGGACTCGAACTCCTCTGCCGTGGAGGCAATGCCCGTGCCACGCCCTCCGAGGATGTAGGCGGGCCGGATGATGCACGGCAGACCGACGTCGGCCATCACCGTACGCGCCTCGTCCATGGTGTGGGCGATGCCGCTGTGGGGCACCCGCAACCCGATCTCGAGCATGGCCTGCTTGAACTTGTCGCGGTCCTCTGCGGTGGCGATGGCTTCGGCGTTCGCGCCGATCATCTCGGGCGTGCCGGGACGACCGATGATGCCCATCTCGTAGAGAGCCATCGCGGTGTTCAGACCGGTCTGGCCGCCGAGCGTCGGCAGCACGGCGTCCGGACGCTCGCGTTCGATGATGCGGGCGACGACCTCGGGGGTGATCGGCTCGACATACGTCGCGTGCGCGAAGTCGGGGTCGGTCATGATCGTCGCCGGGTTCGAGTTCACCAGGATCACCCGGTAGCCCTCTTCCTTGAGCACACGGCAGGCCTGCGTACCCGAGTAGTCGAACTCGCAGGCCTGCCCGATGACGATGGGGCCCGAGCCGATGATGAGGATGCTGTGGAGGTCGTCGCGACGAGGCATCAGCGGGCACCCTTCCGTGCGTCGATCAGTTCGGCGAACATGTCGAACAGGTACCTGCTGTCGTGCGGACCGGGGCCGGCCTCCGGGTGGTACTGCACGCTGAAGGCGGGCGCCCCCAGCACTCTCATGCCCTCGTTGGTCATGTCGTTGAGATTTAGGTGGGTCACTTCGACCTTGCCCTCGAGGCTCGCCGGGTCGACGCAGAAGTTGTGGTTCTGGCTGGTGATCTCCACGTGGCCGGTGGCCTCGTGCCGACGGATGGTTGCCCCCGTGGTGACCGAAGGGCAGCTTGAACGTGCTGCCGCCGAGGGCCCGGCTGAGCAGCTGGTGGCCGAGGCAGATGCCGAACACCGGCACCTCCCCCACCAGTTCCGAGATCGTCTGCACGGCGTACCCCACCACTGCAGGGTCGCCCGGGCCGTTGCTGAGGAACACGCCGTCGGGCCGACGGGCGAGCACCTCCGCAGCGCTGGTGTGCGCGGGCACGACCTCGACCGTTCCCAACTCGGCGAGGTGGCGGAGGATCGTGGTCTTGATGCCGAAGTCGAACGCGACGATGCGCCGTCCGCCGGAGCCGACGGTGTAGGCCTCGGGTGTGGTGACCTGCGCCACCAGATCGATGCCGTCGGTGCCCGGCTCCGCCGAGGCCGCGGCGCGCAGGTCCGATTCGGCGGCCGTGCCGAAGGCGCCGGCCATCGCGCCGGTGTCGCGCAGCAACTTGGTGAGCCGACGGGTGTCGACGCCGGCGATACCGCTGATGCCGAACCGCCGCAGCATCGCGTCGAGTGAGTCCTCGGCGCGGTGGTTGCTGTGCCGGCGCGCCATCTCGCGCACCACCACACCGCGGCAGAACGGTCGCGACGACTCGAAGTCGTGGACGTTGACGCCGTAGTTGCCGATGTGCGGGTACGTGAAGGTGATCATCTGACCGGCGTAGCTGGGGTCGGTGATCACCTCCTGGTAGCCCGAGAGCACCGTGTTGAAGACCACCTCACCCGAGGCGATGCCGCCTTCGGGATCGGCCCCGATCAGTTCTCCCTCGAACGTGCTGCCGTCGGCCAGCACCAGCACCGCGTCGCGCATCGCCGTCACCCCTCCTCTCCGATTGCATGATCATACATAGAGTTGCATGATCTCTCAGTCGGGGCACGAAAAACGCCCCCTCGCGGGGGCGCGGCGGCGGATGAGGCAGATTGCACCGGTGGCTCCTTCCGTACGGGCCTCACGGGACCCATTTCACGGTCGGGACGCGACCATAGCAGCGGCGCAGTCACCGCGAGGTGTCGCACCGCTAGCGTGCCGTCGTGCTCGTCCGGGTGCTGCTGGCATCGCAGCACGGTTTCGCCGCTGCCGAACCCGTGCTCGCCGAACTCCACGACGCGCGGCGCGCCCTCGAGGCCCAGCATATCGACCTGCTGGTCACCCTGCTCGGGCGCGACACGGCCGACGGCCTCGGCTTCGCCGACGCGTTGCGCTCCGGCTTCTCCCTCGCGCTGCAGGAGGGTGCCGATGTCATCGTGTCGCTCGATGCCGACGGCCAGCACGACCCGCGCCAGATCCCGGGCCTCGTTCGCAGCCATCTGCTCCGCGGCAGCGGGCTCACGATCGGCAGCCGATGGACGCGCGGAGGTTCGTCGCCGGGCACCGGCACCGTTCGAACCCTGCTCAGTCGCACCGGCAACGCGTTGGTGAAGGCCTTCACCGGCGCCCGTGGCGTCAGCGACTCCACCACCTCGTTCAGGGTGTACCGGCCCGATGTCGCGGAAGTCCTGCTGCAGGAGGACCTGCCTCGCGAGACGTACGGATTCTTCAGCGCCATGGTCGCCGTCGTGCAGGCCCACGGTTTCGCCGTCGACGAGGTGCCGATCGTGTTCCGGCCGCGGCATCTCGGGCCTGCCCCCCTGTCGGGCGCCGACCTGCGCGAGTTCGCCCGCAACCTGCCCACCATCCGTCGCCAGGTGCACCGCACGCGCCGACGCATGCGCTCGAACCAGGCGTTGTGGGCGCAACGGAACCCGAGGCTGCGGGCTCAGTCGGCCACGGGCGGTTCCACCTTCGGTGCCACCGAGGAACTGGCGAGCCTCTCGGACGCAGAGCACTTCCTCTCCTGGATCAGTGACGCGCTGCTGCCCCACCTCGGCCGCGACGTGCTCGAGGTCGGCGCAGGAGTGGGCGCGATCGCAACCAAACTGGCTGCCGCCGGGCACGAGGTGCTGGCCATCGAGCCGGCCGACAACGTCTTCCCGGAACTCGAGCGACGCTGTGCCGGCACGCCCCACCTGCGCACACGGCGAATCACCTCCGGCGACCTGCTCGCCGAGGGCGACGAGTCGTTCGATTCCGTGGTCTACGTGAGCGTGCTCGAACACATCCGCGACGACGTCGACGAACTGCGCACCGCGGCGCAACTGCTCCGCCCGGGTGGCACCGTCGCGCTCTTCGTGCCAGCAATGCCCTCGCTCTACGGCAGTCTCGACTTCAAGTCCGGCCACTTCCGCCGCTACGACCGCGACCACCTCCGTCAGGTGATCACCGATGCCGGGTTGGAGGTCGTCGAGTGCCGCTACATGGACGTGTTGGGCGTGGTGCCGTACTTCCTGATGTACCGACTGCTCGACGTCGCATCGCTCGGTTCCGGCTCGTCGGCCGTGTACGACCGGCTGATCGTGCCCCTCAGCCGCCGGTTCGAGCGGCTCGTTGGGCCGCCAGTTGCCGGCAAGAATCTTGTTGCGGTTGCACGTCGACCTCAGGGGTCGAACCCGTGCGACGCAGCACGATGACGTTGTCGTCGCGGAACACGGTCTCGAACGGGCCGTCGGCCACTGTCATCGCGTCGAAGAGGGTCTGGTTGTTGGCACCGATCTGCGTGAGGTCGAGCACCACGTACTCCACCGTTCGCGGGTCCGGCAGACGGGCGCAGTCGTCGTTCCCCCACACGGCAGCCCAGAACGGGTTCGGCCAGTCATAGACCTCGCGGCGGTGCGCAAGGTGTGGCAGCAGTTGATAGCTCGCGGTCACGGACGCGTCGTCGGGAACCATCGACAGGGCGGTGCGCAACGACTCGTGGCGCGGTGCGGGCCGGCTCCAGACCAGCGAGTCGCGCTCGTTGAGCGGGGACGGCGACCACGCCACGTTCGACACGTAGGCACAGCCCAGCAACCAGATCGGCAGGATCACCCTCGCCACACGGAACCGCCAGAACGCGTAGGCACCGTTGATCGAGGCGATGAGGATCGGGGCGATCATCACCGAGGTGTACTGGTATCGGATCATCCGCGCATAGGGGCTGAGGCCGATCACGCTTGCGAGCATCTGGGGTGCCGCCATCAGCAGACCCAGCGGGTTGGCGAGAAGTGTCCAGCCCATCGGCCAACTCAGCTGCTTGTAGAAGACGAGTCGGTCGTGCTGTACCGCGTCGCTGACGACGCGGTCGGGATGCCGCAGGATCGTGGTGATGATCTCACCGGCGGTGCGGCCGTAGTTGCCGTAGAAGTACGTGATGTAGAAGGGCTCCTCGCCCCCGTTGAAGTGCATCAGCACGATGCGGGTGCAGACGAGGTACCACAACAGGCCGAGCACCATCGTCCCGACACCCATCCGCACCACCCGACGACGATCGGGCGCATTGCGCAGCACCACCATGACCACCGCACCCAGCACGAAGACGGCGAGCGCCACGTCCTCGCGCGTCGAGAGTGCCAGCAACACCATCACCGTGTACCAGCCCCAGCGTTCACGTGTCGCGAACCACCACGCGAACAGGAACGGGGTGATCACCAGCGCCTCGGGATGGAACATGGCCCAACTGATCCACTGCACCGGCGCATACATCAGGTACACCACGGCGAAACAGAGCCCCATCCACGGGTTCGTGAAGCGATCGCGTGCAATGAGGTACACCGGCACGGCGCCCAACGCCAGCACGATCGCCTGCGCGACGTAGAGGAACTCGGGGCCGGCACCCAGCCAGTAGAACGGCACGAACGCGTACCCGATGAGGTTCACGTGGTGGCCCCACACGTCGAGGCCACGCACCGAAATGAAGGTGTCGCCGAAGCGCGACATCAACCACAGCGCCTGGTCGTAGATGCCCATGTCGTACGACCACGTGCCGAAGTTCCTGTGGTTCTGCACACCCAGGCTGCCGAACACCACGGCGAAGACCATCACGCCGAGCGACACCAGCCACGCCGCGGGGTGCATACCCGCGACGGCATCGAGCAGTGCGTCGCGCCGACGACGCAGACGACCGACGGCAGCGCTGGTCATGCCGCCCGCAACACCGGCACCAGGGCCGACAGCACTCCGTTCACGAACCGCCCGGAGTCGTCGGTGCTGAATCGCTTCGCCAACTCGACGGCCTCGTCGAGCACCACCGCGACCGGCACGTCGGGTCGTCCCAGCAACTCGAACCCGGCGACGCGGAGGACGGTGCGGTCGATCAGCGGCATGCGATCGAGGCTCCAGCCCTTGGCATGGGCAGCGATGGCCTCATCGAGTTCCTCGCGGTGCTGCTGCACCCCCTCGACGAGCAGGGTCGTGAGCTCGTCCGCAGGTGACACCTGGCCGGCAAGCACCTCCGTCGGGGTGATGCCCTTGGTCTCCGCCTCGTAGAGCAGGATCAGCGCACGCTCACGGGCGTCGCTGCGGTGGTCGTCGGCGCGCCGCTGGGGCCTGCCGCCGCGGCGGGCCATGGGTCAGACCCTCGTGATGTAGTCGCCGGAGCGGGTGTCGACCTTCACCCGGTCGCCGATGTTCACGAACAACGGCACCTGGATGACCTTGCCGGTCTCGAGGGTGGCCGGCTTGCGGGCGCCGCTCACGCGGTCGCCCTGGATACCGGGCTCGGTCTCGGCGATGGCGAGCTCCACCGAAGCCGGGATCTCGACCGTGACGATGTCGCCGTTGTAGAACGCGATGATGGCCACCGAGTTCTCGATCATGTAGTCGGCGGCATCGCCGAGCGCCACCGGCGACACGTTCATCTGGTCGTAGCTCTCGAGATCCATGAACACGTACTCGTCGCCGTCGCGGTACAGGAACTGCATGTCCTTGCGCTCGAGGATGGCCTGCTCGACACGCACCCCGGCGTTGAACGTGCGGTCGATGACGGCTCCGGTTCGCAGGTTGCGGATCTTCGACCGCACGAACGCGCCGCCCTTGCCGGGCTTGACGTGCTGGAACTCGACGACCTGGAACAGGACGCCGTCGAGTTCGAGCGTGATGCCGTTCTTCAGGTCGTTGGTGGTGATGGCGGGCACGGTGAATCCTTCGGAGATGTCGTGAGGACGCGGCATCCGTCGCTGGTGACGACCACCAGATCTTCGACTCGGACGCCGCCGAAGCCTTCACGATAGACGCCA
>JBJTXX010000019.1:0-573 GCA_046082485.1 Actinomycetota bacterium | reverse complement strand
CGTGGCGGCCACGGTGGTCCCCGACGCACCGGTGCGAGACGGGGTTTCGGGCACGGCGGTCTCCGCCGACGTTCTGGGCACCCCGATACCGTACGACCCGTGGATGCCGCCAACCCGGTTCCCCCGGCCGACGCCTCGTTGTGCGTGCTCGGTGACTTCGCCTGGGACGTCCTCATCCGCACGAATTCCGAACTGCTCCGGGGCGGTGACACGTTCGGCGAGGTGATGCTGACCCCCGGGGGCAGCGCCGCGAACGTGGCGGTGTGGGCCTCGCGTTGTGGCCTGCCTACCGAGTTCGTCGGCAAGATCGGTCGCGACAGGTTCGGGCAGCTTGCGCAGGAGGACCTCGCCCGCGAGCACGTGGGCGCCCACTTCGTGGAGACCGACGCCCACCTGACCGGCTCGGTGGCGGTCTTCGTCGACCACACGGGTGAACGTTCGATGGTGTCGGGCCACGGCGCCGACTTCTACCTCCTCCCCTCCGAGCTGCCGCGGCAGGCCATCATCGGCGCACGGCACCTGCACATGACGGCGTGGTCGTTCTTCGTCGACCCGCCCCGGGCGGCGGCCCGG
>JBJTXX010000018.1:0-960 GCA_046082485.1 Actinomycetota bacterium | reverse complement strand
CGCCGGATGCGGTGGTAGCCGCGACCGGTGAGATCGCCCGATTCGAGTCGCAGACGCAGCAACCCGATCGCCGCAGGCGACAACGGCGCCAGTTCATCGAGGCGCCCCGGCGGGATCTGCGAGTTGGGGATACCACCGCGGTCGAGCGCCAGTGCTCGTGCCGCCGCGACCCGCTGCGCGACCGCGGCGGTCGGCTCGGCCCCGGTGCCCGAGAGCAGGTCGTCGGTGGCCGTGCGGTCCACCCCCACGCGGAGGTCGAACCTGTCGAGCAACGGGCCGGAGAGGCGACGGAGGTACCGCTGTCGAGCCGTCTCGTCGCACTCGCACGCACCCGGTGCACCACCCCCGCACGGGCAGGGATTGGTGGCTGCCACGAGCAGGAACCGGGCCGGCATCACCGCCGCAGCGCGCGCCCTGGCCACACGGATCACCCCTTCCTCGAGCGGCTGGCGCAGCCCGTCGAGCGCCACCGGCGAGAACTCCCCCAGTTCGTCCAAAAACAAGACGCCGCCGTGGGACAAGCTGACTTCACCCGGCCGCAGCGCGACGCTGCCGCCACCCACGAGGGCCACCATCGTGGTGCTGTGGTGCGGGGCCCGGAACGGTGGGTGCCGCACCAGACCACCGGGTGGCAGCCGCACACCGGCAGCAGAGTGCACCATCGTGGCCTCCAGCGAACGCTGGTCGTCGAGCGGTTGCAGCAGACCGGGCAGGCGCTGGGCCAACATGGTCTTCCCGCTGCCCGGTGGGCCGACGAGCAGCAGGTGGTGGGCGCCCGCTGCGGCGATCTCGAGCGCTCGTCGGGCGGTCGGCTGGCCGCGGACCTCCGCGAGATCCGGTACGGCCGGCGCGTCATCGAGCAGCTCGCGATCGTCGGGGCGGGGCCACGGTGCCTCGGCGCTGAGCGCCTGCACCACCTCCGCGAGCGTCGAGGCCACCCGGGTGTCGTCGCCGGCGGCG
>JBJTXX010000017.1:0-1540 GCA_046082485.1 Actinomycetota bacterium | reverse complement strand
TGCTCACCCACACGCCGCGGCCGAGGAAGAAGAAGTGGCGCGCCTGATTCGCGACCGGTACCCTCTGTTCATGGCATCGAACGGGCACTGGCTGGGCGGGCTGGTCCGCGACATTCCCGATTATCCGCGGCCCGGTGTGGTGTTCCGCGACATCACGCCGCTGCTGGGCAACGGCCCGGCGTTCCAGCGTTGCGTCGACGAGTTGGTCGAGCGCTTCGCCGATCTGTCGGTCGACCGTGTGCTGGGCATGGAGGCCCGCGGATTCATCCTGGCCGCCCCCGTCGCCTACAGGTTGGGTGCTGGTTTCATTCCCGTTCGCAAGGCGGGCAAGCTGCCGTGGGCCGTGGTGCGCGAGGAATACGCGCTCGAATACGGTCGCGACAAGCTGGAGATGCACCGCGACGCCATCCACCCGGGCGAGCGCATCCTCGTCATCGACGACGTGCTGGCCACGGGTGGCACCGCGGAAGCCACCTATCGGCTGGTCGACACGCTGGGCGGCGTGGTGGTGGGTCTGGGGTTCATGATCGAGATCCAGGGGCTGGGCGGCCGTGAGCGGCTGGCCGGGCACCGGGTAGAGAGTCTGGCCACCTACTGATGGCCGCGGTCGACCGAGTTCTGCCCTGGCGTCGCCACCAGAACGCGACGGCCGAGGAACTGACCCCGCTGCTCACCGCGTACCGGCGGCGGCACCCGAAGGCGTCGGTCACGCTCATCAACCGTGCCTACGAGACGGCGCGTGAGGCGCACCGGCACCAGTTGCGCAGCAGCGGCGAGAGCTACATCAATCACCCGCTGGCGGTGGCCCGCATCGTCGCCGAGTTGGGGCTCGACGAGGTGTCGCTGGCGGCGGCGCTGTTGCACGACGCGGTGGAGGACACCGAGATCACCCTCGGCGACGTGGAGGGCGAGTTCGGCCACGAGGTGGCCCAGATCGTCGATGGCGTCACCAAGCTCGAACGGCTGCAGTTCGATTCGAAGGAGGCCCAGCAGGCGGCCACCATGCGCAAGATGCTGGTGGCGATGGCGCGCGACCTGCGGGTGCTGATCATCAAGCTGGCCGACCGGCTGCACAACATGCGCACCATCGCCGGCATGCCGGCCGAGAAGCAGGCCCGCATCGCGCACGAAACGCTCGAGATCTATGCGCCACTGGCGCATCGACTGGGCATGCAGGAGCTGAAGCAGCAACTGGAGGACCTTGCGTTCGCCTCGCTGTACCCGAAGCGCTATTCCGAGCTCGATCACCTGGTGGCAACCCGTTCGCCCGAGCGCGAGGTGTATCTCGCGAGGGCGGTCGAGGAAGTGCAGTTGAGGCTGCAGGAACTGAACATCACCGCCGAGGTGACGGGCCGTGGCAAGCACCTCTGGAGCATCTACGAGAAGATGGTGCAGAAGGGCCGCGAGTTCGACGAGATCTTCGACCTCGTGGCCATCCGCGTGATCGTCGATTCGGTGAAGGACTGCTACGCGGCGCTGGGCAGCATCCACGGCCGTTACAAGCCGGTGGTGGGGCGGTTCAAGGACTACATCGCGATGC